>JALVTX010000024.1 GCA_027035825.1 Mariprofundaceae bacterium | reverse complement strand
TCTACAACCACATCCGACCGCACAAGGCCTTGAACCTCCTACCGCCCGCACAGTATCTTGCCAGCCTCAATCCCAGAATGGCGGCCTGAATCCACGCCTTTGTCTCATATGTAGTGGACTAGGACAAACGGTTCAGGTGGGCCATCCCATCCGATAGCATCCGCGCCGCTGCTGGAGCGCGACCTCCAGGCGTCCTTGCAAGGGCGCTTGCAAGGGCCCTTGCCAACATCTCCGGCCAAATCCTGAACCCGGCCAGCCCGGCTGGCCTCCATGAGGAACCCGACATGAGCATTCGCACCCGCTTCGCGCCATCCCCGACCGGCATGCTGCACATCGGCGGCGCGCGCACGGCATTGTTTTCCTGGCTGCACGCCCGCCATCACGGCGGCCAGTTCCTGCTGCGCATCGAGGACACCGACCGCGAACGCTCCACCGAGGAGGCCACGCGGGTGATCCTCGACGGCCTGCAATGGCTGGGCTTGGACTGGGACGAGGACGTGGTGTTCCAGAGCCGCAACCGCGAGGCGCACGTGGCGGCGGTGGAGAAGCTGCTCGCCGAGGGCAAGGCCTACCGCTGCTGGTGCAGCAAGGAAGAACTGGACGCGATGCGCGCCGAGCAGCGCGCCGCGGGAAGGAAGCCGATGTATGACGGGCGCTGCCGCCATCGCGACGCGGGGCCGCTGGATGCGCCGCACGTGATTCGCTTCCGTTCGCCGGACGCCGGCCAGACCGTGGTGCGCGACATGGTGTTGGGCGACGTGGTGTTCGACAATCGCGAGCTGGACGATCTCATCCTGATGCGTTCGGACGGCAGCCCCACCTACAATCTCGCCGTCGTCGTGGACGACGCGGCCATGGGCATCACCCACGTGATTCGCGGCGCCGACCATCTCAACAACACGCCCCGCCAGATGCAGCTCTACGAGGCGCTGGGGCTGCCCATGCCGTCCTTCGCGCACATCCCGCTCATTCACGGGCCGGACGGCGCCAAGATGTCCAAGCGCCATGGCGCGGTGGCCGTCACCGAATACCGCGAGGCGGGCTACCTGCCCGACGCGATGGTGAACTACCTGGCGCGGCTGGGCTGGTCGCACGGCGACCAGGAGGTGTTTTCCCGCCAGGAGCTGATCGAGCTGTTCGACGTGCGCGACGTGGGCAAGACCGCCGCCCGTTTCGACCAGGACAAGCTGGACTGGCTCAACGCCCACTACTTGCGCGCGGCCAGCCCCGAGGCGCTGGCGGACGACGTGCGCGCGAGGCTCGCCGCGCTGGGCGTGACGGACACGGAGAGCGGGCCCGACCTCGTCCGGGCCATCGCCCTGTTGCAGGAGCGCTCGCGCAACCTGGCGGAGCTGGCAAGCGGCGCGCGTTTCTTCTATGCCGCGCCCGACGAGTACGACGACAAGGCCGTGCGCAAGCACCTGAAGGCGTCGGCATGGCCGCTTGTCGAGGATTTCGCGCGCGAGGCCGCGGCGCTGGAGGACTGGACGGCCGAGGCCATCCACGTGCTCATCTCGGGCCTGTGCGAGCGCCACGGCGTCAAGATGGGGAGGCTGGCGCAACCGATCCGCATCCTCGTCTCCGGCGGCCCCGTTTCGCCGCCGATCGACGCCACGCTGGCGCTCCTGGGCCGCGAGGAAACACTGCGCCGCATCCGCCGCGGCATCGAGGCGCTCAAACCAGCGGTCTGAAGGGAAGAGCCGGCGTCGGCTCAGGCGTCGATATCCACCTGCACCATGCCGCCTTGCACGCGCACGGGGAACGTCTCGATATCCTCGTAGGCCGGCGGCGTCAGCGCCCGGCCATTGCGAATGCAGAAGCGCGCCCCGTGGCGGGGGCAGATGATCTGGTCGCCATCGAGCTCGCCGCTGGCCAGCTCGCCGCCATCATGCGTGCAGACATCCTCGATCGCATGAAGCTCCCCGCCCAGGTTGAACACCGCGATGGGGCCGATCTCGGTCACGACCACCTTGCGGCGGCCCGGCGTCAGCTCGCTCTCGGCGCATACGTCCACCCATTCCGCCATCCGCTTCAGCCTCCCCTCTCGGTCAAAACAGGCCCAGTTGCAGGCGCGCGGCCTCGCTCATCATCGAGCGATCCCAGGGCGGGTCGAACACCAGTTCCACGTCGGCCTCGCGCACGCCGTCCAGCGCCAGCAGCTTGGCGCGCACGTCCTCGACCAGGATTGGCCCCATGCCGCAGCCCGGCGCCGTCAACGTCATCACCACGTGGACACGACTGCCGCCGCCCTCGACGGGCTGGATGTCCACATGATAAATCAGCCCCAATTCAACGATGTTGACCGGAATCTCCGGGTCGTAGCAGGTGGAGAGCGCCGCCCACACCTGCTCCTCGTTCACCTCGGCCGCCGGCCCGGCCTGCTTCTGCCCGGTCTCTTTCTGATCCGACTCGACCGACTTCGCGCCTTCCTCCGGCGCCGTCTCAGATGGCGGCTCGAAACCCA
The DNA here is from genome assembly GCA_027035825.1 of Mariprofundaceae bacterium. Lineage (GTDB taxonomy): Bacteria > Pseudomonadota > Zetaproteobacteria > Mariprofundales > Mariprofundaceae > JALVTX01. The sequence goes on along the minus strand of JALVTX010000024.1, from coordinate 10,141 downwards.
GGGCATCGGCGTCCCTGGCGTCAATCCGCGCCAGGTTGCCATAAACGTTGACGGTGTAGCTGCCGCCCAGGGCCTGCGTGATGGTCACGTCGCTGCCTTGCGGAATGGTGATGCGCGTGCCCACCGGAATGAGCGTGGCGTCGCAATCGCGCAGCACGCGCCGCACCTCGCCCACGTGCTGGCCCGAATCCGCCATGCTCGCGCTCACTCCGTGCTCACCGATTGCTGGCCTTCGAGCGCCGCGTGCAGCGCATGCCAGCACAGCGTCGCGCACTTGATACGGGACGGAAACTCGCGCACCCCGCCCAGCACGGCCAGCTTGCCCAACTCCGCGTCGGCCGGCGGCGCATCGGGCGCGCCCGTGACCATGTCGTGAAAGCGGCCGAACAGCCGCTCCGCCTCGTCCACGGTGCGCCCCTTGAGCTGCTCGGTCATCAGCGAGGCCGAGGCGGTGGAAATGGCGCAGCCCGAGCCCTCGAAGCTCGCATCCTCGATGCGCCCGTCCGCGCCCACCTTCAGATACAGCGTCAACCGGTCGCCGCACAGCGGGTTGAACCCCTCCGCCTTGTGCGTGGCATCCTGCATGGCGCGGAAATTGCGCGGATGTTTGTTGTGATCCACGATCACTTGCTGGTAGAGGTCGCGCAGGTCGAACATCACGCGAACAACTCCCGCGCCTTTTCCAGCGCCGCGAACAGCGCATCCACTTCCTCGCGCGTGTTGTAGGCCGCGAACGACGCCCGCGCCGTCGCCGGCACGCCGAAGAAATCCATCACCGGCATCGCGCAGTGATGGCCGGCGCGGATGGCCACGCCCTCGCGGTCGAGAATCGTGCCCAGATCGTGCGGGTGCACCCCCTCCAGCGTGAACGACAGGATGCTCGCCTTGTGCGCCGCCTCGCCGATGATGGTCAGCCCCGGGAAGGCGCGCGCGCGCTCTGTGGCATAATCCAGCAGCCGCGTTTCGTGCGCCGCGATGTTGGCCACGCCCACGCGCTCCAGCCAGTCCAGCGCATGGCCGAAACCGATGGCGCCGGCGATGTGCGGCGTGCCGGCCTCGAAGCGGTAGGGCAGTTCGTTGTATCGCGTCTCATCGAACGTGACCATCGAGATCATGTCGCCGCCGCCCTGCCACGGGGGCATGGTCTCCAGGATTTCCCGCTTGCCATAGAGCGCGCCGATGCCGGTGGGTCCATACATCTTGTGCGCGCTCATGGCGTAGAAGTCCGCGTCCAGCCGCCGCACGTCCACGTCCAGGTGCGCCGCCGCCTGCGCGCCATCCACCAGCGCCAGCGCGCCAACCTCGTGGGCCAGGGAAATCATGCGCTCCACCGGATTGATGGTGCCCAGCGCGTTGGACAGGTGCGAAATCGCCACCAGCTTCGTGCGCGGCGACAGCAGCCGCTCGAAGGCCTCCATGTCCACCTCGCCGCGGCGGTTGATGGGCGCCACCACCAGCTTCGCGCCGACCGCGTCGCGCAGCATCTGCCAGGGCACGATGTTGGAATGGTGCTCCAAGCCGGTGATGAGAATCTCGTCGCCCTCGCGCACGTTGGCGCGGCCCCAGGCGGCGGCGACCAGGTTGATGGCCTCGGTCGTGCCGCGCACGAAGATGATCTCGCGCGCGCTCTCGGCGCCGATGAAGGCCCGCACCTTCTCGCGCGCGCCCTCGTAGGCGGCGGTGGCGCGTTCCGACAGCGCATGCACGCCGCGGTGCACGTTGGCGTTGTCGCGCAGGTAGAAGTCCCGCACCGCGTCAACCACGGCCAGCGGTTTCTGCGTCGTGGCCGCGTTGTCCAGGTAGGCCAGCGGCCGGCCCTGGCCACCGGCGTCGTGCACGCGCTGCGCCAGCACCGGAAACTCGGCGCGAATGGCCTGCACGTCCAGCATGGCGGGCCTGCTCTCGTTCATCACGGCCTCGCTCAAATCACGCCCTCCAGCGCCGCGCCGCCCGGCAGCCGCTCCAGCACGGCCCGCTCCAGGTGACGCCGCACGGCGTCGCTTTCCAGCCCGGACAGCACGTCCTCGGCAAAGGCGAAGGTCAGCACGTTGCGCGCCGCGTTCTCGGCCAGGCCGCGGCTTTGCAGGTAGAAGAGCTGCGCCTCGTCCAGCTGGCCGACCGTGGCCCCGTGCGAGCACTGCACCTCATCGGCGTAGATCTCCAGCTCCGGCTTGGCGTCCACCTCGGCATGACGGGACAGCAGCAGGTTGGCGTTGTATTGCGAGGCATCGGTGCCGTCCGCGCCGGGATGCACCACCACCTTGCCGTTGAACACCGCGTGCCCGCGCCCGGCCACCATGCCCTTGTATCGCTCGCGGCTGGCGCAGTTCGGGCGTTCGTGGGCCACGTGGGTGTGGTGATCCACGTGGGCGCGACCATCGGCCAGGTAGAGCCCGTCCAGCGCTGCCCCGGCGCCCTCGCCCAACAGGCGGCTGACGATGTCCACGCGCGCAAGCCCCTTGGGCAGCGCCAGCGAGGCGGATTGCAGCCGGCTGCCGGCCTGCTGCTCCACCTCCAGCCGGCCGATGTGGAAGCATCCCTTGTCCTCCATCAGCAGCCGCTCGTGAATCAGTTCGGCGCCTTCCGCCAGCCACGCGCGCGTCAGCGGGTGGCTCAGGCCCGGCGCCGCCCCGTTTAGGCTCGCGAAATGCTCCACCACATGCGCCCGCGCACCCAGGCCCACGCGCACCAGGTGCCGGGTGTGAGCCGCGCCGCCGCCCGCCGAGACATGCAGCAGATACAGCGGCGCTTCCAGCCGCGTCCCGGACGCCACCTCCAGACACAGGCCATCCCGCGCCAGCGCCGCGTTCAACGGCGCAAAGGCGCTGGCCAGCGGCGCGTTCCCGTCCCAGCCGAGTGCGTCGGCCGCCTCGTCCTGATCCTGAAGCGCCTCGGCCAGCCGCGTCACGCGCACGCCGTCTGGCAGCCCGGCCGGCGCGGCCGCCAGCCGCCCGTTCACGAACACGAAGCGGGCATCCTCCAAGCCCGGCACGGCCAGCGGCTCCCAGGCCGACGCATCCGCCTCGGTCTCCGGCGCCGGCGTCCACCAGGATTCGCCGAGCGTGGCCACGAGCCGAGACAGGTCGGTGTATTTCCAGTCCTCGTCGCGCGTGGTCGGCAGCCCTCTGGACTCGAACGCGCGCCAGGCCTGCCGGCGCAGGCGCTCGATGCCGTCCGATCCGGCGCGTTCGGCTCCGGCGCGGCTCATCGGGCCTCCGCCAGCAGCCAGTCGTAGCCGCGCTCCTCCAGTTCCAGAGCCAGCGACTTGTCGCCGCTCTTGATGATGCGGCCGTCGGCCAGCACGTGCACTGCGTCCGGCTCGATGTAGTCCAACAGGCGCTGGTAATGCGTGATCAGCAGCATCGCGCGCTCCGGCGAGCGCAGCTTGTTCACGCCGCCGGCCACCACCCGCAGGGCGTCAATGTCCAGCCCCGAGTCTGTCTCGTCCAGGATGGCCAGCTTCGGCTCCAGCACCGCCATCTGGAATATCTCGTTGCGCTTCTTCTCGCCGCCCGAGAAGCCCTCGTTGACGCTGCGGGCCAGGAGCGACTCGTCCATTTCCACCAGCTGCATCTTCTCGCGCACGATGCCCATGAAGTCCATCGCGTCCAGCTCCGGCAGGCCGCGATGCCGGCGCGCCGCGTTCAGCCCCGCGCGCAGCATGTAGATGTTGTTCACGCCCGGAATCTCGACCGGGTACTGGAAGGCGAGAAACACGCCCTCCCAGGCCCGCTCCTCGGGGCTGAGCGCGAGCAGATCCTTGCCCTCGAAGGTGACCGAGCCGGCCGTGACCTCGTAGCCGGGCTTGCCGGCCAGCACGTTCGAGAGCGTGCTCTTGCCGGAACCGTTCGGCCCCATGATGGCATGCACCTGGCCGGCCTCGAGCTCCAGGTTCACGCCCTTGAGGATTTCCTTGCCTTCCACCGCGACATGCAGGTTTTCAATCTTCAGCATCAAATCTTCCTTTTACCACCAAGGCACGAAGACACGGAGACTTCAATCCTTGATTTCATGGTATCCAAACATCAGAACATAGTTCTCGACATAGTCATCGCTGTTGTCACCAATTCTAAAACGAAAACGATGAAGGCATTGGTTGTTGGCATTCCAATTCACGCCCCTCTCATTCATGGCCTCGATGAATGTGGCCTCATTTCTATATCGCCCGGTTTTCTTTTCCTTTAGCCCAGGGGGATTCAAGCCATCGGGATTTTCTCGTCCGCACCACCAGAACGGCACGGCTTCTTTTCTCGGCGTCTCCAACCAAACGTCGGCAAGATAAACCACGAACTCTCTACGAATCTCCTTTTTGATGTGTGCCCTCAGGTTTTTCTTGATGTGCACACGATTTTCCTCGTTCAGCAGCCTGTCAATATCGTTATAAATTTGTTTTATCTTGGCCGTTGGCCGATCCAACCTTTTAGCTTCAATATAGATGGTGGTGTTCTCTTTGGGCGCGAAAAACACCCCATCGATGTGTGGATAGCTTTTTTCATTTTTGGGCAATGGCGCTTCCAGCCAAGCAAAGAGTTCGTGTCCCTTATCTCCAGCCAGGCGCTCGGTCAGATTTTTCACATAGTAATAGACTTGGTTCGCCTCCATGAACCCCGTGGAATCATGGGCGGGGTAATAATGCCTGAACAGGTGCTCATAATCCTCCACCATACCCTTAAAAGCATCGCGCAGCGCACCTTCCAGGCCCACGCCCGCCGTGAGATCCAATCGCACTGTGCTTGGTGTCTTGGTGTCTTGGTGGTTCATATAATCCCCATATCCAATCAACCCACCGCGCCCTCGAGGCTCACCGACAGCAGCTTGCCGGCCTCGACCGCGAACTCCATCGGCAGCTCCGCGAACACGTCCTTGCAGAAGCCGCCGACGATCATGCTCACCGCATCCTCCTCGGACAGCCCGCGCTGGCGGCAGTAAAAGAGCTGCTCCTCGCTGATGCGCGAGGTCGTCGCCTCGTGCTCCACCTGCGCCGTCGGGTTCTTCACCTCGATGTAGGGGAAGGTGTGGGCGCCGCACTGCTTGCCCAACAGCAGCGAATCGCACTGGGAATGGTTGCGCGCGCCATCGGCGCCCTTGAGCATCTTCACCAGCCCCCGGTAGGACTGCTGCCCGTGGCCGGCCGAGATGCCCTTGGAGACGATGGTGCTCTTCGTGTTCCTGCCGACATGCACCATCTTGGTGCCGGTGTCCGCCTGCTGGTAGTTGTTGGTCAGCGCCACGGAATAGAACTCGCCCACCGACTCGTCGCCCAACAGCACGCAGCTCGGATATTTCCAGGTGATGGCGCTGCCCGTCTCCACCTGCGTCCACGAGATGCGCGAGCGCGCGCCGCGGCATTCGCCGCGCTTGGTGACGAAGTTGTAGATGCCGCCGCGGCCCTCCTCGTCGCCCGGGTACCAGTTCTGCACCGTGGAATACTTGATGTGCGCGCCCTCCAGCGCCACCAGTTCCACCACCGCCGCGTGCAGCTGGTTCTCGTCGCGCATCGGCGCCGTGCAGCCTTCGAGGTAGCTCACGTAGCTGCCTTCGTCGGCGATGATCAGCGTGCGCTCGAACTGGCCGGTATTGGCCGCGTTGATGCGGAAATAGGTGGACAGCTCCATCGGGCAGCGCACGCCCTTCGGCACATAGACGAAGGAGCCGTCGGAGAAGACGGCCGAATTCAGCGCCGCGAAGAAATTGTCCGTCGTCGGCACCACGCTGCCCAGATACCGGCGCACCAGTTCCGGATGCTCGGCGATGGCCTCCGAGATGGGGCAGAAGATGACGCCGGCCTCGGCCAGCTTCTCGCGGAAGGTGGTGGCCACGGACACCGAATCGAAGACCGCGTCCACGGCCACGCCGGCCAGCATCTCCTGCTCGTGCAGCGGAATGCCGAGCTTCTCGTAGGTTTCCAGAAGCTTCGGATCCACCTCGTCGAGGCTCTTCGGCGCATCCTTCTTCGCCTTTGGGGCCGAGTAGTAGGAAATGGCCTGGTAGTCGATGGGCTCGTAATGAACGTGCGCCCAGTGCGGCTCGGTCATCGTCCGCCAGTGGCGATAGGCTTCCAGGCGCCACTCGGTCATCCATTCCGGCTCGTGCTTCTTGGCCGAAATCAGCCGGATGATGTCCTCGTTCAGCCCCGGCGGCGCGGTGTCCGATTCGATGTCGGTGACGAAGCCGGCATCGTACTCGTGCCGCACCAGCGATTCGACGTTGCCCTGCTTGCCCATCTCAGCCCGCTCCATTGGCGGCCCGACCGGTTGCCGGCCGCACCGGAATCGTCGCCCGCCGCGCCGGGAGTCCCGCCTCGCCCGTCTCCATGCGCAGTTGCGGCGCGAAATCCGGCCGCAGCATGTCCGCCAGGCTGATGCCGTCCAGCGCCTGCCGCACGGCGTGGTTGATGGCGTGCCAGTTGCCGCGGATGGCGCAGTGCGCCTCCTGCTCGCAATGACCCTCGTCCAAGTTGCATTCGGTCAGCGCGATGGGGCCTTCCAGCGCCACGATGATGTCGCGCACCGAGATTTCGGCCGCCGGGCGCGCCAGTCGGTAGCCGCCGCCGGCCCCGCGCACCGATTCCAGCAGCCGCCGGCGCAGCAGCATCTGCAAAATCTTGCTGACGGTGGGCGCCGGCACGCGCACCTGCGCGGCCAGATCGGCCGCGTTCAGCAGCCGCCCCTCGTTGCGGGCCAGCTCGGCCATCAGCACCATGCCGTAATCGGTCAGTCGGGTAATTCGAAACATGCTCGTCCTTTGGCTTCCGGAAACAGGACTATTCTAGTCCGGAATGACCGAAAGGCAATGGATGCAAGTCCCTTGGCGTTTCGCGGGTATCGGCCCCTAGACGCCCGAATACTGCGGGTGTTCGCCCCTGGCGTGCATGTCCGGCAGCTTGTTCAGCGCCGCAATCAGCGCCTTGGCGCTGGCCACCACGATGTCCGTGTCCTTGCCCTGGCCGTTGACGATGCGATCGCCATCGGCCAGCCGCACGGTCACCTCGCCTTGGGCGTCGGTGCCGGCGGTGATGGCGTTCACCGCATACAGCAGCAGCTTGCCGTTGGGCTCGACCAGCGAGTTGATGGCCTTGAAGGCGGCGTCCACGGGCCCGTCGCCCTCGCTGGTGGCCTTCAGCATCTCGCCGTTGACCTCCAGCTCCACGGCCGCCACCGGCGTGTCCTTCGTGCCCGAGGCCACGTGCAGGCTCACCAGCCGGATGCGCTCCTCGCCGGCGGCCGCGCCCTCGTCCAGCAGCGCCAGCAAGTCCTCGTCGAAGACCTCCTTCTTCTTGTCCGCCAGCTCCTTGAAGCGTTCGAAGGCCGCGTCCAGCTCCTCCTTGTCCAGCTCCACGCCCAGCTCGGCATAGCGCGCCTTCAGCGCCGCGCGGCCCGAATGCTTGCCCAGCACCATGCGGTTGGTCGTCCAGCCGACGGACTCCGGCGTCATGATTTCGTAGGTCTCGTGGTGCTTGAGCACGCCGTCCTGGTGGATGCCCGCCTCATGGGCGAAGGCATTGGCGCCCACGATGGCCTTGTTCGGCTGCACCGGCATGCCGGTGATCTGCGACACCAGCTTGGAGGTCGGCACGATCTTGGTGGTGTCGATGCCGGTCTCGATGTCGTAGCGGTCGCGACGGGTGCGGAGAATCATCACGATTTCCTCCAGCGAGGCGTTGCCCGCCCGCTCGCCCAGGCCATTGATGGTGCACTCCACCTGCCGGGCGCCGTTTTCCACCGCCGCCAGCGAGTTGGCCACGGCCAGGCCTAGGTCGTTGTGGCAATGCACGGAGAAAATGGCCTGGTCGGAGTTCGGAACCCGCTCGATCAGCTCGCGGATGCGGGCGCCGAATTCCTGCGGCGTGGTGTAGCCCACCGTGTCCGGAATGTTGATGACGCGCGCGCCGGCGGCGATGGTCGCCTCCACCACGCGGCAGAGGAAGTCCATGTCCGTGCGGCCGGCGTCCTCGGCCGAGAACTCCACCTCCGGCGCCAGCGAGCGCGCCAGCTTCACCGCCTCCACCGCGCGCTCCAGCACCTCGTCCGGCGTCATCCGCAACTTCGCCTGCATGTGGATGGGGCTGGTGGCGATGAAGGTGTGGATGCGCGCCTGCGCGGCCGGCTCCAGGGCGCGGGCTGCGCTCTCGATGTCCTTCGGATGGGCCCGCGCCAGCCCGGCGATGGTCGGACCCTGAACGCGCTCGGCGATCTGGCGCACGGCCTCGAAATCGCCCGGCGACGCCATCGGGAAGCCGGCCTCGATCACGTCCACGCCCAGCTGCGCCAGCGCCTGGGCCACGCGCAGCTTCTCCTCCAAGTTCATCGAACAGCCCGGCGATTGCTCGCCATCGCGCAGGGTGGTGTCGAAGATGTAGAGACGGTCGGTCATCACTGGCCTCCTGAAATCAAACGCTTGCCACAAACCCGCCGGGCCGAAGCGACGCAGGCCGCGGAATTCGCCGCGGCCTGCCTGAGTGTTCGCATTCTGCCTGAATCAACACGTCATCGGCCGGGCCTGCGCGCGCGCAGGCTGGTTGCCAGCCCGAGTTGCAGTCGCCCCTGCGGGCGGGAATGCAGACGGAAATGCGGCCAAGCGTTCATTCGGCGGAGTAAAGCACCCGCCCGTGGTGCTGTCAATTGACGCGCCATCCCTTGTTGCGCCATCAATCGGGGGCGGCGGCCTCCTCGTCCGCCTCGGGCTGGTCTTCCTCGCGCGGCTTTCCCCGTCGCCACTGGCGCAGCGCCAGCAGCGGCCCGTGCAGGCAATAGGCCAGGGCCAATACGAACAGGTGGGTGTGCGGATCGGCCATCACGAACACGATCAACGCCAGCATCGCCAGCAGCAGCACGGCGGGCCGCTTGCGCTTCAAATCCACGTCCTTGCCGGCGAAGAACGGCACCCGACTCACCATCAGCCCGGCCAACGCCACCGCGATGGCGAACCACAGCCACGGCAGCGGTTGCACGCCATGATCCTCGTGGAACAGCACGGCGGTGGCGATGAGCATGGCCGCCGCCGGCGTCGGCAGGCCGCTGAAGAACCGCTTGTCCTGCACGTCGAGCTGCACGTTGAACCGCGCCAGGCGCAGGGCGGCGCAGGCCGCCACCAAAAACGCCGCCAGCCAGCCCGGCTTGTGCAGGGGAACCAGCGCCCACAGGTAAACCAGCACCGCCGGCGCGATGCCGAAGGACAGCATGTCGCACAGCGAATCGTACTGCGCCCCGAACTCGGACTCCGCGTGCAGCAGCCGCGCCACCCGCCCGTCCAGCATGTCGAACACGGCGGCGACGATCAGCGCCCAGGCCGCCAGCTCGAAGCGCCCCTGAACCGCCGCAATCAGCGCATAAAATCCGGCGAACAGCCCGCCAGTGGTGAACATGCTGGGCAGCACGTAGATGCCGCGCTCCCGAACCGATGCCGCCTTGCTCACCGCTTGCCCCCCCCGTTTTCGCCTTCCCGCCCGGTCTCCCGCCGCGCCAGCACGCTTTCGCCCGCGCGCACGCGGTCGCCCACCGCCACGGCCAGGCGGAACTCCGGCGGCAGCTCGCAGTTGACCCTGGACCCGAAGCGAATCATGCCGATGCGCTGGCCCGCGCGCACATGCTCGCCCACCGCTACGTAGGACACGATGCGCCGCGCCACCAGCCCCGCGATCTGGGTAAAGGCCACGTTGCGGCCATCGTCGGTTTCCATCTCGATGCGGTTGCGCTCGTTGACCTCGCCGGCGTGGCCGGCCGCCGCGTTCACGAAGCGGCCCGGCGTGTATTGCATGTGGGAGATGCGGCCCGCCATCGGCGCGCGGTTCACGTGCACGTCGAAGACGTTCATGAAGATGTCCACGAACACCCCCTCATCCGTGGCCTCGGCGCGCACGACCTTGCCATCGGCGGGCGAGACGAACAGGCCCGGCTCCTTCGGCGTGGCCCGTTCCGGATCGCGGAAGAAATTGAGCATGAACAGCAGCAGCATGCCCAACAGCGCGGCCGCCACGCTCCAGCCCGCCGCGGCCGCCGCCGCCACCAGCGCCGCGCATGGAATCAGGAACGGCCAACCCTCGCGCGCCAGCGGAATGCGCCCGCGCGGCTTGCCGGGAATCGCTTGCTTCTCGTTCATGACGCGGGAGCCTACCCTCGGGAACCGCGCTTCCCAACGGTTT
>JALVTX010000023.1 GCA_027035825.1 Mariprofundaceae bacterium | reverse complement strand
GCTCGTCGTCGGGCTTGGCGAAGTGATCCATGCCGATGAAGACGTAGCCGGCGTCGAGCAGCTTGTCGATGGAGCGCTTGAGGATGGCGAGCTTCTCGGCCGGGGCCGGCAGGTCGGCCTCGTTGATCCGCCGCTGCGGCATGAACATGTGCGGCAGGTGCGCGTAGTTGAACAGCGCGATGCGGTCGGGCGAGAAGTCGATGATGACGTCCAGCGTCCGCTCGAAGCTCTCCACGCTTTGCAACGGCAGGCCGTACATCAGGTCGATGTTGATGGACTGGAAGCCGTGCGCGCGCGCGGCTTGCAATACCTCCAGCGTTTGCTCCTTGCTCTGGATGCGGTTGACGGCCTTCTGCACGTCGGGATCGAAGTCCTGCACGCCCATGCTCATGCGGTTGAAGCCGACCTCGCGCAGCATGGCCACGGCGGCTGCGTCGCATTCGCGCGGGTCGATCTCGATGCCGTACTCGCCCGCATCGTCGGGCGCGAAGGCGAAGCGCTCGCGCAGGGCCTGTATCAGCGCGCGCACCTGTTTCTCGTTCAGGAAGGTCGGCGTGCCGCCGCCCCAGTGCAGCTGGGTGACCTCCCGGCCATCGCCCACCGCATCGGCCAGCATGCCGATTTCCTTCAGCAAATGCTCGACGTAGGGCACGGCGCGCTGGCGCTGCTTGGTGACCACCTTGTTGCAGCCGCAGTAGTAGCAGACGGTGTCGCAGAACGGGATGTGCAGGTACAGCGACAGCGGCGCGTCGCGCCCGGCCGCGCGGGCCAGGCTCTCGGCATAGTCGTCCGGGCCCACGCCGGTGTGGAACATCGGCGCGGTGGGGTAGGAGGTGTAGCGCGGGCCCGCCTTGTCGTACTTGTGAATCAGGTCGAGCTTGAACAGTTCATCGGCCCGCGTGGGCGCATCGTGCATGGTCATCATCGGCTCCTTGCCCCGTACTCTATTCCCTGCCCAGCCTGCGGGAAAGCCATGCCCGCGCGCCGGCCTCGTCGGTGAAGGCGCCGTCGAGCTGCGCTTCCCAGGCTTCCTTGAGCAGCCGGCCCATCTCTGGCCCCGGTTCGAGGCCCATCTCGATGAGCATCCGCCCGCGCGCCAGCGGCTTGGGGGCATGGTTTCGAATCTCCATCTCGTGCGCCAGATCCAGCCAGGGCTTGCCGGGGCGCGAGGGCGGGTGCGGGGCGCGGCCGGAGGCGTCGGCCTCCACCAGCGCTTCCCAGAGCTCGATGTCGGCGGGGGCAAGCCGCGCGGCCAGACGACGCACGGCGCGCTCGCCGGGCTGGCCGTGCAGGTGGCACAGATGCTCGCGCACGAGGGGCTCGACCAGGCGGGCGACGCGGGACGACGCGCCGATGCTGGCCAGGAAGGCGCGGGTGGGTTCCAGGCCCGCGGCGCTGTGTCCCGGCGAGCGGATGCGGCCGTCCTCCATGCGCGTGGTGGCGGGCTTGCCGAAGTCGTGGCACAGCGCCGCCAGGAGCAGCGCCTCGCGCAGCGGTTCATCGAGCCCGCGCTCGCGGGCCACCCGCGCGGCCTGATCCACGACGAGCAGCGTGTGCCGCCACACCGTGCCCTCGGGGTGCCAGCGCGGCTCCTGCGGGCAGCCCTGGAGCGCGCCGATGGCGGGGTACAGCGCCAGCCAGCCGGAATCCTCCAGCGCCAGCAATCCCTTCGAGGGGTGGGGGGCGTGCGTCCACTTGCGCCATTCCTCCCAGATGCGGGCCGCCGGCAGCGTGTCTGCCTCGGCCAGCAGCTCGCGGCAGAGGCGGGCGGTGTCCGGGTGCAGCCTGAGGTTGAAGCGGGCCGCGAACTGCATGCCGCGCAGCACGCGCAGCGGATCCTCGGCGAAGGCGGGGGAGACATGGCAGAGCAGGCCGCGCGCCAGATCCAGCCGTCCGCCGTGGGGGTCCAGCAATGTCCCGTCCAGCGGATCGAGCATCATCGCGTTGATGGTGAAGTCCCGCCGCCGGCTGGCCGCTTCCGGCGACAGGGCTGGATCGGGCGTCACCGCGAACCCCTTGTGCCCGGCCCCGGTCTTGCGCTCGCGGCGGGGCAGGGCCACGTCCGCCGTGTCCGTATCCGTCCACAGGCGGAAGACGCCGAAGGCCTTGCCGACATGCAGCACCTTGCCGAGGCTGGCGAGGGCGTCATGCAAGGCGGCCTCGTCCAGGCCGAAGGCTTCCATGTCCACGTCCTTCGGCGCCTGGCCCAGCATCAGGTCGCGCACCGGGCCGCCCACCAGCCAAGCGCGGCCGCCGGCCTCGCGCACCGCGCGCGCGATGCGGATGGCCAGCCCGGGGATGCGTTCGGGCTCGATGCTCTGGTTCGGCGAGGAATGCGAGCTCATGCCGCATTGTCCCGCCGGATCGGGCATTCGACAAGCGGGCCTGGCGGTAAGGAATGCCGGACGGGCGCGACCGACCGGTTTGGCGGGCCGTACGACCCTCTGGTGACAATGGGCCGGGATGCGTCTATGTTCACGGTGAATCCCATTGTGAATCGACGTGGCACGGGAGGTGCGCGATGCGCTGGTCGGAAACGAAGGATGCGAGCAAGCCTGCCTTTCATCGCAAGAAGGTGACGGTGGTGGGCGCGGGGCACGTGGGCGCGACGGCGGCCTTCCTCGCCGCCTGCAAGGAGCTGGCGAACATCGTGCTCGTGGACGTGGTCGAGGGCGTGCCGCAGGGCAAGGCGCTGGACATGTACGAGGCGGCGCCGATCCTGGGCTACAACGCCATCATCCATGGCGCCCAGGACTATGCCGAGACCGCGGGCTCCGACTTGGTCATCATCACGGCGGGCATGGCGCGCAAGCCGGGCATGAGCCGCGACGATCTGCTGTCCACCAACGTGAGGATTGTCGCCGACGTCACGCGCAAGATCGTCGAGCATTCGCCGGAATGCGTGAT
>JALVTX010000022.1 GCA_027035825.1 Mariprofundaceae bacterium | reverse complement strand
TTCGAGCGCATGGGCTTTGCCGTCGCCGAGGGGCCGGAGGTCGAGGACGAGTTCCACAACTTCGACGCGCTGAACATTCCGCCCGAGCATCCGGCGCGGGCCATGCACGACACCTTCTTCATCGAGAACGACGGCGCGGACGAGGCGCTGCTGCTGCGCACCCACACCTCGCCGGTGCAGATCCGGGCCATGCGCCGCTTCGTCGAGGAGGGGGGCGAGCCGCCGCTGGCCGTGGTGGCGCCGGGGCGTGTCTATCGCTGCGACTACGATGTCACCCACTCGCCGATGTTCCACCAGGTCGAGGTGTTCATGGTGGGCGAGGGCATCTCGATGGCGCACCTGAAGGGCGTGCTGCGGCACTTCCTGTCCGCCTACTTCGAGAAGGATGTGCCCATCCGGCTGCGGCCGCATTATTTCCCGTTCACCGAGCCCTCGGCCGAGGTGGACATCGGCTGCGTGTTCTGCGACGGCCAGGGCTGCCGCATCTGCAAGGGCAGCGGCTGGCTGGAAGTGCTGGGCGCCGGGATGATTCATCCCAACGTGCTGAAGGCCGTGGGCATTGACGCCGCCGCATACTCGGGCTTCGCCTTCGGCCTGGGCGTGGAGCGCATGGTGATGCTCAAGCACGGCATCCCCGACCTGCGCCTGTTCTTCGAAAACGACGCGCGCTTCCTGCGCCGCATGGGGGTGGCCCGATGAAGGTGCCGTATTCCTGGCTTGTCGAGCATGCGCCGCTCCAGCAGTCGCCCGAGGAGGTGGCCGAGACGCTGATCCGGCTGGGGCACGAGGTCGAGGGCGTCGAGTATCCGCGCCGCGCGGTGCGCGGCGTGCGCGTGGGTCGCATCCTGACGAAGCGCAAGCATCCGAACGCCGACCGCCTGAGCCTGCTCTCCGTGGACATCGGCGAGGCCGAGCCGCTGGCCATCGTCTGCGGCGCGACCAACATGGACGAGGGCGACAAGGTGCCGGTGGCCACCGTGGGCGCGCGCCTGCCGAACGGGCTGGTCATCAAGAAGGGCAGGATTCGCGGCGAAACCAGCTGCGGCATGTGCTGCTCGGAGACCGAGCTGGGCCTGGCCGAGGAATCGGCCGGCCTGATGATCCTGCCGGAGGATGCGCCGGTGGGCGCCGAGGTGGGCGAATACCTGGGGCTGGAGGAGGCGGTGTTCGACCTCTCCATCACCCCCAACCGCGGCGACTGCATGAGCGTGCGCGGCCTGGCGCGCGATCTGGCCGCCGATGCCGGCCTGCCGCTGGCGCCGCTCAAGCTGGCGGCGCCGGACGAGGACGCCGCCATCGCCGCGCCCGAGGTGCGGCTGGAGGCGGGCGAGGACTGCCCGCTGTATCTGGCCCGGCGCATCGAGGGCGTGCGCGTGGGCGAATCGCCCGCGTGGATGCAGCGGCGGCTCATGCTGGCCGGCATGCGGCCGGTCAACGGCATCGTGGACGTGCTCAACTATGTGATGCTGGACATCGGGCAGCCGATGCATGCCTTTGACGCCGCGCGCGTGCATGGCGGCATCACGGCGCGGCCGGCGCGCGCGAACGAGGCGTTCCGGGCGCTGGACGGGCGCGAGCTGGCCCTGAACGCGGGCGATCTGGTCATCGCCGACGAGCAGGGTGTGATCGCGCTGGCCGGCATCATGGGTTCGGAGGACTCCGGCGTGACCGAGTCCACGACGGCGGTGGTGCTGGAGTCGGCCTTCTTCCGGCCGGCGCGCATCAGCGAGACGCGGCGCGTGCACGCGATGGTATCCGAGGCCTCGATGCGCTTCGAGCGCGGCGTGGACCCGGCGATGGTGGAAGCGGCGATGACGCGCGCCGCCGGGATGATCGTGTCGCTGTTTGGCGGCCGCGCCGGGCCGGTGCGCCAGGCGGGCGATGCCGGGCCGCTTCTGACGCGGCGACGGGTGACGTGCTCGGTGGCGGCGATCGAGGCGCGGCTGGGCGTGACCGTGCCGACCGAGGCGGATGCGGTGCTGGCGCGCATGGGCTTTGACGTGACGCGCGACGGCGATGCGCTCGAGGTGGCGGCGCCTCCGTTCCGCCACGACGTGTCCCTGCCCGAGGACATCGCCGAGGAATACGCCCGCATCATCGGCTTCGACGCCATCCCGGAGCGCCTGCCGCCGCTCGCGCCGTCGGCAGCCGCATCCTGGGAGCCCGGGCGGGAGGCGATACACCGCGCGGCGCGGCTGGGGTTTGCGCAGGTTATCACCTACGCCTTCATCGCCGAGGGCGAGCAGCGGCTGTTCGCTCCCGCGGACGGCGCCGATGTGCGGCTGGCCAACCCGATCTCCGATGCCATGGAGGTGATGCGGCGCTCGCTGTGGCCGGGGTTGCTGGCGGCGGCGCGGCACAACCTGAACCGGCAGATGCCGGGCGTGGCGCTGGCCGAGATCGGCCGCGTCTATGCGCGCGGCGGGCAGGGCATCGAGGAGCGGGAGATGCTGGCGCTCCTGATGGCCGGCGAGTTGGAGCCGGCGCAGTGGTTCGCGCCGGCGCGGCAGGCGGATTTCTTCGACATCAAGGGCGCGGTCGAGGCGTGGCTGGCGCTGGCCGGCCTGCAAGCGCGCTTCATTGCCGACGACGATCTGGCCGGGCTGCGTCCCGGGCAGAGCGCGCGCATCCTGGTCGGTCGCGCCGAGGTCGGGCGGCTGGGCCGCGTGGACGATGCGGCGGCGGAGCGCTTCGGCATCGAGGCGCCGGCCTTCGTGGCCGAGCTGGAGCTGGCCAGGCTGCCGGGCGCCAAGCGGCCGAAGTTCGCGCCGCTGCCGGAGTTCCCCGGTGTGGAGCGCGACCTGGTGTTCCTGTTCGACCGCGACGTGCGCGCCGAGGACGTGCTGGCCGCCGCGCGCAAGGCCGGCGGCAGCCTGCTCGTGGATGCGCGCATCTTCGACCGCTATGCGGG
>JALVTX010000021.1 GCA_027035825.1 Mariprofundaceae bacterium | reverse complement strand
CGGCTACGGCGCCTACCTGCGCGGCCTGCTGGAGGCCGGCCAATGAGCTTTGCGCCCAGGATCGTGCTGGTGACCGGCGGCGCCGGTTTCATCGGCTGCAACTACGTGCGCCACCTGCTGGAAACCGACCCGGACGTGCGCATCGTGACGCTGGACGCGCTGACCTATGCGGGATCGCTGGACAATCTCAAGGGTTTGCCCGACGCATCGCGGCATACGTTTGTTCGGGGAGACATCCGCGACCGGGAACTGGTCGAGCGCCTGCTGCGCGAGTACGAGATCGACGCCATCGTGCATTTCGCCGCCGAAAGCCACGTGGACAACTCGATCGCTGGGCCGGAGGTGTTCGTGCGCACGAACGTCACGGGCACGTACGCGCTGCTGGACGCAGCGCGAGACTACTGGCTGGAGGAGCAGGGCTGGGATGCCTCCCGCTGCCGCTTCCACCACATCTCGACCGACGAGGTCTACGGCACGCTGGGGCCGGATGATCCGCCGTTCACCGAGGCGACGCCGTATGCCCCGAACTCGCCCTATTCGGCCACCAAGGCCGGCTCCGATCACCTGGTGCGAGCGTGGCATCACACCTACGGCCTGCCGGTGACGACGACGAACTGCTCGAACAACTACGGCCCCTACCAGCATGCGGAGAAGTTCATCCCGACGGTGATCCGCGCCTGCCTCGGGGGCCGGCCCATCCCGGTCTATGGTGATGGCACGAACATCCGCGACTGGCTGTACGTGCGCGATCATTGTGCCGGCATCGATGCGGTGATCCGCCGCGGCAGGGTCGGCGAGGTGTACAACATCGGCGGCTGCAACGAGTGGGCAAACATCGAGATTGCGCGGCTGATCTGCCGGCTGATGGACGATCTTCGGCCCGCGGGCGCGCCGCACGAGCGGCTGATCACGTTCGTGACCGACCGGCCCGGCCACGATTGGCGTTATGCGATTGATTCCTCGAAGATGAATGATGAGCTTGGCTGGCAACCTTCGGAAACCTTCGAGACCGGCATCCGGAAGACCGTGAACTGGTATCTTTCGCAATGGGCGGAACAAGCGAGCGTGGCGGCATGAGGCTCGCAAGCCTCGGAGGGCTGCGCCGCTGGCTGGCGCTGGCGCACGATGCGGCGTGGGTGCCGCTGGCGCTGATGCTCGCCTACTGGCTGCGCTTCAACCTCGACGCGGTGCCGGATGCCTATCGACCGGGGCTGCTCTCGCTGATGGCGGTGGCGCTGCCGGTGCAGGTGGCGGTGTTTTACGCCTTCGGCCTGTATCGCGGCATCTGGCGGTTCGCCTCCATTCCCGATCTCATCCGCATCGTCAAGAGCGTGGCCGTGGGGGCGGGGCTTACGTTCGCGGCGGCGTTTCTGGCGCAGCGCCTGCAGGGCGTGCCGCGCTCGGTGTTCCTGCTCTATCCGCTGCTCTTGAGCCTCGGCCTGTCCGGCCCCCGGCTCGTCTATCGCTGGTGGAAGGATCGCGGCCTGAACTTGCGCGAGGATCGGCCGCGCGCGCTCATCATCGGGGCCGGGCGCGCCGGCGAGCTGCTGTTGCGCGATTTGCTCAAGAGCCGGAGCTACCGCCCGGTGGGGCTGCTGGACGACGACCCGGCGCGGCATGGCATGGAGATTCATGGCTTGCGCGTGCTGGGGCCGCTGGCCGAGCTGGAGCGCCGCGTGGCGGAGATGGCCGTGGACGTGGTGCTGCTGGCCATGCCCAGCGCGCCCAGCGCCGTGATCCGCCGCGTGGTCGAGACCTGCCAGCGGCTGGGCGTCACCTGCCGCACGTTGCCGTCGCTGGCCGAGCTGGCGGACGGCCGCGTGGAGGTGGCGCGACTGCGCGAGGTGTCCATTGAGGATTTGCTGGGCCGCGAGCCGGTGTCGCTGGACATGGACGGCATCGCGGCGCTGGTTGCGGGGCGGCGCGTGCTGGTGACCGGCGCGGGCGGCTCCATCGGTTCCGAGCTGTGCCGGCAGATCGGGCGCCTGAAGCCCGCGCGGCTGGTGATGGTGGATCATGGCGAGTTCAACCTCTACCGGATCGAGCAGGAGATGCGGGCGCAACTGGGGGAGAGCTGCGCGCCGCTGCTGGGCGACGTGCGCGATGCTGAACGCATGCGATGGGTGTTTGAGCATCATCGGCCGGAGATCGTGTTCCATGCCGCGGCCTACAAGCATGTGCCGATGGTGGAGGAAAACCCGGCCGAGGGCGCCAAGACCAACGTGTTCGGCACCCGCGTCGTGGCCGATCTGGCGGTGGAGACGGGAACGCGCGTCTTCGTGCTGGTCAGCACCGACAAGGCCGTGAACCCGGCCAACGTGATGGGGGCGACCAAGCGCGTGGCCGAGCTCTACTGCCAGAATCTCGATGCGCGCGCGCCGCGCACGGCCTTCATCACCACCCGCTTTGGCAACGTGCTGGGCTCGGCCGGCTCGGTGGTGCCGAAGTTCCGCGAGCAGATCGAGGCCGGCGGGCCGGTGACGGTGACGCACCCGGAGATGACGCGATACTTCATGACCATTCCCGAGGCCGTGAGCCTGATTCTCCAAGCCGGCGCGATGGGCAAGGGCGGCGAGATCTTCGTGCTGGACATGGGCGACCCGGTGAAGATCGTGGACTTGGCTCGGCAGATGATTCGCCTGTCGGGCCTGGAGCCGGACGTGGACATCGCCATCGCGTTCACCGGCCTGCGGCCGGGAGAGAAGCTCTACGAGGAGCTGTTCCACGAGGCCGAGCAGCTGCGCGGCACGGCGCATCCCAAGCTGCTCCTGGCGGGCGCGCGCAGCGTTCCGTGGCGGGAGCTGAACGACCGGCTGGCCGATCTGGCCGAGGCCTGCGCCCGTCGTGACGTGGACATGGTGCGCGAGGCGCTGCGCCGGATCGTGCCGGAGTTTTCCGCCGCGGCAACCCAGACCGCGTCGGCCATGCCCGAGCAGCCGGCCGCCGGCTCGTCGATTCACTGATTGCATAGAGAAGATGACGACATCCTGATCGAGGCGGCGGTGTTTGCGCCGCTGCGCCAGACCTTCACCTACCGGTGGCCGGCAAGCTGGGGCGAGCCCCGGCCCGGGGTGCGCGTCATCGCGCCCTTCGGCCGCGGCCGACGGCAGGGGCTGGTGCTTGGCCGGGCCGAAGCGCCGCCGCCGGGCGAGTGCAAGGCAGTGCTGGATGCGGTGGACGAGGCGCCGCTGTTCGACGCCGCGCGGATGCGCTGGCTGGCGCGCGCCGGCCGTTATTGGCTGGCCGCGCCCGGGGAATGGGCCGAGACGGCCACGGCTTGGGCGGCCGAGGCGGCGAGGCGCTGGCGGGTGCGCGATGGCGCGTCGCTGGCGGCGGGCGATGAGCTGCTGGCCGCGGCATTCGGCAAGCGTCAGGGCCTTTCGACGCGGGCGCTGGGGCGCAAGCTGCCCGTGGCGGGGTTTTACCGGCGGTTGCACCGCGCCGCGCGCGCCGGGTGGATTGAGCCGGAGACGGACTTTCCCTCCCCGGAGCCGCCCGCCGCGCCGGGTGTCGAAGAACAAACGCCGGCCCGGCTGACCAGGGCGCAGCAACGCTGCCTCGATGCGCTGGCAACGGCGGAAGGGTTCGCGCCGTTCCTGCTCTTCGGCTGCACCGGATCGGGCAAGACCGAGGTCTATTTGCGCGAGGCCGAGCGGCGCGTGGCCGCCGGCGGGCAGGCGCTGATCCTGATCCCGGAGATCGGCCTGACGCCGCAATGGCTGTCGCGGCTGACGCGCAGGTTCGCACGGGTGGCCGTCTGGCATTCGGGGCTTTCCGATGGCGAGCGCCTGGCCGTGCGCGCGAGGCTGGCGGAGCTGGACGTACTCATCGGCACGCGCTCGGCGCTGTTTTTGCCGCTTCCCAGGCTTTCGCTTATCGTCGTGGACGAGGAGCACGATCATTCCTTCAAGCAGCAGGAGGGCATGGCCTACCATGCCCGCGACATGGCGCTGCTGCTGGCGCAGGAGCTCGAAATTCCTGTCATCATGGGCAGCGCCACGCCGAGCCTGGAGAGCTGGCGGCACGCCCGCGAGGGGCGCTACCGGCTGTTGTCGTTGCCCGAGCGCATCGCGCCGCATCCGCCCCCGGCCATCGAGGTGGTGGACATGCGGGGCCGCGAGGGCGCGCTCTCCGAGCCGCTCGTGACGGCGCTGGAAGAAACGCGGGAGGCTGGGCGGCAGTCCATCCTGTATCTGAACCGGCGCGGTTATGCGCCGGCGCTGATGTGCGGCGCCTGCGGCGAGGCGCCGGAGTGCCCGGCCTGCGCCATCCGGCTCACGCTGCATCGCCGAAGGCGGCAGTTGCGCTGCCATGCCTGCGGCTTTGTTCAGCCAGCGCCCGCCGCCTGCCCCTCGTGCGGCGAGCCGGCGCTGCTCCCCCTGGGCGAAGGCACGGAGCGGGTGATGGAGGAGCTGGCCGCGCGCCTGCCGGACTTGCGCGTGGCGCGGCTGGATCGCGACGCCGCCGCGAGCGCCAGGCGCCTGCTGCGAATCCTGGATGATTTCGCGGCCGGGCGGGTGGATTGCCTCGTCGGCACCCAGATGCTGGTCAAGGGCCATCACTTCCCGAACGTGACGCTGGTGGGCGTGGTCAATGCCGATCTGGGCCTGGGCTTGCCGGATTTCCGCGCCGGCGAGCGCTGGTGGCAGCAGATCACGCAGGTGATTGGCCGCACCGGCCGCGGCGACGCGCCGGGACGCATCCTGGTGCAGACGCGCAATCCCGAGGCCGAGTGGCTGCAACGCATCGGCGACGCCAATGCCGAGGAAACGCTTGATGCCGAGCTTGCACTGCGCCGGGCGTTGGGATTCCCGCCTTGGGCGCGGTGGGTTCGCATCGTCTGCTCGGCCACGCGCGCCGAGCGGGCGATGGCGGCGGCGCGAACGCTGCACGAGGGGCTGACGGCCCATTTGCCGGAGGCGGTGCGCTGCATGTCGCCGATGCCCTGCGCCATCGAGCGGCTGGCTTCGCGCTGGCGGGTGGAGATGGTGTTGCGGGACGCCACGCGCAAGCATCTGCCGTGGGCGCTGGCGCCGCTATTGGCGCGTTTTTCGCCGCCGCCCGGCGTGCGCGTGCGGGTGGACGTCGACCCGATGGACATGATGTAGGCGCAGCTTGACGCGCCCTGCGATGGCGGGCCACCAAGAGATGCCCTAGCATCGGCGCATGGCCGTGCGAGAGATTTTGACCTATCCCGACCCCCGTTTGCGCGAACGCGCCGAGCCCGTGGCCGATCCGGCCGCGCCCGAGGTGCAACAGCTCATCCAGGACCTGGCCGATACGATGTACGACGCGCCCGGCGTGGGGCTTGCGGCGACGCAGCTTGGGGTGCCGCTGCGCGTGGCCGTGACCGACACTCGCTGGCGCGACGAGGAGGGCGTGCGCGATTTGCACGTCTGGATCAATCCCGAGATCTTGAGCCGCGAGGGCGAGACGGAGTTCGAGGAGGGGTGCCTTTCGGTGCCCGGCGTCTTCGAGCACGTGAAGCGCGCCGCGCGCATCACCCTGCGCTGGCAGGATGCCGAGGGCGCGGTGCACACGGCCGACTTCGAGGACTTCCAGGCCGTGGCGTTGCAGCACGAGTTCGATCACCTGGACGGCCGGCTGTTCATCGACCTGTTGCCGCCCGTGAAGCAGAAACTGCTCAAGAAGCGGCTGCGCAAGCAGAAGAGGCGGCGCGAGGCTGGCGCGTGAGCGCGTCGCGCATCGTCTTCGCCGGCACGCCGGCGTTCGCCGTTCCGTCCCTGCGGGCGTTGCTGGAGGCGCCGGGGCTGGACGTCGTCGGCGTGGTGTCGCAGCCGGATCGGCCGGCCGGCCGCGGCATGCGGCTGGCCCCCTCACCGGTGAAGCAGCTGGCGCTGGAGGCGGGGCTGGAGGTGCTGACGCCCGAACGCCTGCGCGGCAATGACCAGGCCCTGGACTGGCTGCATGGTCTGAAACCCGACCTGCTGGTGGTGGTCGCCTTCGGCATGCTGTTGCCGCGCGCGTGGCTGGATGCGCCCCGCGTGGCGCCGGTGAACGCGCACGCCTCGCTGTTGCCGCGCTGGCGCGGCGCCGCGCCCATCGAGCGGGCGCTCCTGGCCGGCGATGCTGAAACGGGCGTGTCCATCATGCGCATGGAGGAGGGGCTGGACACCGGTGGCGTCTATGCGATGCGGCGCATGCCGCTGGATGCGCGGATAACGGGCGCCATGCTACGCGAGGCGCTGGCGGAGATGAGCGCCGGGCTGCTGGTGGAGACGTTGCCCGGCATCGTGGATGGGTCTCTTGTTCCCCAGCCGCAGGACGAGACCCGCGCCACCTACGCGGCCAAGCTCACCGCGGCCGACCGCGTGCCGGACTGGACGCAATCCGCCCGCGCCGTGGACAGGGTGGTGCGCTGTTTCGCGCCCCGGCCGGGCGCCCGCGCGCGGCTGGATGGGCGGTGGCTGAAGCTGCTCGCGGGACGCGTGCTGGACGATGTACCCAAGGACGCGCCCGGATCGGTTCACGGAGGCGACGGTCGCCTGATCGTGGATTGCGGCGAAGGCCGCTACGAGCTGACCGAGGTGCAGCCCGAGGGGCGCAAGCCGATGGCGGCGGCGGATTTTCTGCGCGGCCATGATTTGCCGGCGGGCGCGCGGTTTTCCTGAGCTTTTGAAACCACCAAGACACCAGGCTCACCAAGGAAGGTAAGGAAAGTCCCGAGGTTTTCGCTTCAGCGATGCAGGGCGCGGAAGATGCGCTCGGCATAGATGGCCGAGATGCCGGGCGCGCGCGCCAGTTCCTCGCGGCTGGCCTTCTTGACGCCCTCGATGCCGCCGAAGTGGCGCAAGAGCGCCGCGCGGCGCGATGGCCCGATGCCCGGAATCCCTTCCAGCGCCGAGGAGAACATGCTCTGCTTCTTGCGTTTGCGCATGTATTGGCCGGCGAAGCGATGCGCCTCGTCGCGCACGCGGGCGACGAGCATCAGCGCCGGCGAATCCCGGCCGGGCCGGATGGGCGCCTCCATCCAGGCCGGCCACAGCGTTTCCTCGCCCACCTTGCGCGCGCGCCCCTTGGCCACGCCGATCAGCCGCAGCCCGTCCAAGCCCGCTGCGGCGGCGCATTCGCGGGCCACGGCGAGCTGGCCCTTCCCCCCGTCGATGAACAACACGTCCGGCCTGGGCGCAGACCCCTCGCCGATGGCGCGAAACAGGCGCGCGAGCACGGCCCGCATCGCCGCGTAGTCGTCGCCTGCCGGCACGCCGTCCAGCCGGTAGTGGCGGTAGTTCGCCTTGTCCGGGCCCTCGGGCGTGGCGTGCACCACGGCCGCCACCATCTGCTTGCCGCCCAAGTGGGCGTTGTCCACGGCGGCGATGCGCTCGGGCACGGCTTCCAGTCCCAGAAGATCGGCCAGCGCCGCGAATGCCGGGCGCGCATCGCCGGGGGCGCGGCTGGCCAGCCACTGCTCGCCGCTTGCGCGCACGCGATCCAGCCACTGGCGCTTGTCTCCGCGCGCCGGATGCGCAAGGCGCACGGGATTGTCCGGGTGCAGCAGCTTCAGCGTGTGTTCCAGCGCTTCGCGCGCTTGCGCGTCGGCCTCCACCAGCAGGTGACGCGGCGGCGGCTCCTGCCGGTAGTGACCGGCGAAGAAGCCTTGCAGGATTTCGTCGTCGCTGGCATCGGCGAGCTGGCGCACGCGCACGTAGTGCACGCCGAGATCGCGTCCGCCGCGCCGGATGCCGAGGCAGACGCAGGCCGCAAGCCCCGCCCGGGCCACGGCCACCGCGTCGGCGTCTGCCGGCAGGCGGCTGGCCGATTCCGACGGTGCCAGCACCAGCCGGAGCGCGCGGATGCGGTCGCGCAGCACGGCGGCCTGCTCGAAATCCTGGCGCGCCGCGGCCTGTTGCATGCGCCGCTCCCAGTCGCGGATCAGCGCCGTGTTTTCGCCCTTCAGGAACGCCTCGGCGTCGGCCGCCTGCCGCGCGTATTCCTCCCGCGACACCAGGCCGCAGCAGGGCGCGGTGCAGCGGCCGATCTGGTATTGCAGGCAGGGGCGGGTGCGGTTGCGGAACACCGAGTCCTCGCAGTCGCGCAGGCGAAAGGCCTGCTGCATCTGGTGCAGGGTTTCGTGCACCGCGCCGGCGTTCGGGAAGGGGCCGAAATAGCGCCCCGGGGCGCGGCGGTCGCCGCGATAGAAGCGCAGGCGCGGGAACTCCTCCTCGGTGAGCAGGATGTAGGGGTAGGACTTGGCGTCCTTGAGCAGCACGTTGTAGCGCGGCTTGAGCTGCTTGATGAGGTTGTGCTCCAGCACCAGCGCCTCGGCCTCCGAGGCGGTGACGCTGAAGTGGATGTCCCGCACCTGCCGCACCATCGCCTGCGTGCGCGGCGATTCCGGCCGGCGCTGGAAATAGCTGGACACGCGCTTGCGCAGGTTGCGCGCCTTGCCCACGTAGAGCACGGCGTGTTTGTCATCCAGCATGCGATAGACCCCCGGTTCGCGCGGCAGGGTCGAAAGGTCAATCGGCGGCTTGCTCCACATGCGCCGATGCTTGCGCGGGCCGTTCATCGCCGCAACCAGCCCCGCAACCGGGCTCAAGGACATCCGCGCCGGCGCGCGCGGCATGGGCGCATGCCGTTTGCAGCGGGCAGCCTTCGCAAGCGGGCCTGGCGCGGCAGTGGCGCTTGGCGTGGGCGACAATCAGCGCGTGATATTCCTGGAACAGCGGCAGGCTGTGCGGCAGACGGTTGTGGAAGTGGCGCTGGGTTTCATCGTAGCCGGCCTGCGCCGGCAGGTGACCCAGGCGATGGAAGATGCGGCGCGTGTAGGCGTCCACCACGAACACCGGCTTGTCCAGCGCATACAGCAGGATGGAGTCGGCCGTCTCGGGGCCGATGCCGGTCAGCGCCAGCAGCCAGCGGCGCAGCAGCGTGGCCGGCTGCCGGCGCAGGCGCGTCATATCACCCGCCTCGGCGCAGAATCGGGCCAGCACCTTCAGGTAGCGGGTTTTCTGGCGGAAGAAGCCGGCGGGGCGGATGCAATCGGCCAGGGTTTCGTCGTCGCAGGCGGCGATGCGCCCGGCATCCAGCATGTCCGCGTCCTTCAGCCGCGCGATGGCCATTTCCACGTTCTCCCAGCGCGTGTTCTGGGTGAGCACCGCCCCGACCATGACCTCGAACGGCGAATCGGCCGGCCACCAGCCCTGCGGGCCGTAAGCCCGCATCAGTTGCTGGTAGATCGTCATCAGATCCGCGCCGCGGAACGCCGTCATGCCGCCATCCTTCCCCCATTCGTTCCCCAAGGCGCCAACCGTAGCCGCAACGCCCCGGAAAGAAAAGGAAACGGGCGGACGTTAGTCCAGCCAGCGTTTCAGTTGACGCAGCTCCCGGCTGGTGAGCGGGCGCGTCTCGCCGGGCGCCAGCTCGCCCAGCCGCAGGGGGCCGAAGGCCACGCGAATGAGCCGGCGCACCTGGTGGCCGCGGGCGGCCAGCGTGCGGCGCACCTCGCGCCAGCGTCCGCGCCGGATGGTGATGGTGAGCCAGGCATGGTGGTGGGTTTCCGCGTCCACGACCACGTCCCAAGGGTCGCTGAGCTCGCCCCGGCCGATGGATTCGCCGCCGTGCTTCAGGGTCTGGAGATCGTCCTCGTCCAGGTGACCGGTGACGCGCACGCGGTAGGTGCGGGGCAGCGCCGCGCCCGGCCTGGTGAGCGCCCGGGCCAGCGCGCCGTCGCTGGTGAGCAGCAGCAGTCCCTCGCTGTCCATGTCCAGGCGGCCGACGGACTGTACGTGGGCGGGGACGTCCAGCGCATCGTAGATCAGCGGCCGTCCCCTGGGGTCGCGGCGGGCGCACATCAGCCCGCGTGGCTTGTGGTAGAGCAGGTAGACGTGTTCCGTTGCCGGCCGCACGATGCGCCCGTCCACGCGCACCTCGTCATTCGGCCCCACGCGGCGGCCCATGTCGGCCACCGTTTCGCCATTGACGGCGACGCGACCCGCGGCGATCAGGCGGTCGGCCTCCCGCCGGGAGCCAACGCCGCAGCGGGCCAGGTGGCGGTTCAGCCGCTCGCCTGTTCCTCCGGACGCGGCCTCAGGCGCTGGCGGGCTGGTCTTCGCTCGGGGTCGCGGCTTCCGCGGTCGTTTCGGCGTGCGTCGCTTCGGTTTCTTCAAGTTCGGCTTCGATGCCTGCCTCGGCGGCGGCAATGTCTTCCTGATCCACGAGCTCGGTGATCTCCGGCAGGTCGGCCAGCGAGTTCAGGCCGAAGTCCACCAGGAACGCCTTGCTCGTGCCATACAGGTGCGGTCGGCCGGGCACCTCCTTGCGCCCCAGCACCTTGACCCAGCCGCGCTCCTGCAGGGCGGACATCATCGAGCTGGACACCCGCACGCCGCGCAGCGCCTCGATCTCGGCGCGGGTGACGGGCTGGCGGTAGGCGATGATGGCGAGGGTTTCCAGCATCGAGCGGGAGAGTTTCGGCGGCCGGGTCTGCCAGAGCTGGTGGACGATGTCGGCGCATTCGGGCGCGCTGCGGAACTGCCAGCCGCCGGCCACCTCCACCAGCCGGATGCCGCGCTCGGCATAGGCTGCCTGGAGCCGCGCCAGCGCCTCGCGGATGTCCGCCGAGCGCACATCCTCGCCCAGGAGCGCCCGCAGCCGCGCGATGGAAAG
Source organism: Mariprofundaceae bacterium (assembly GCA_027035825.1). GTDB lineage: Bacteria > Pseudomonadota > Zetaproteobacteria > Mariprofundales > Mariprofundaceae > JALVTX01. Next base: position 2,039 of record JALVTX010000021.1, on the reverse strand, counting down.
CGGCTCGTCGCTGGCGAAGATCAGCGCCTCGATGCGCGCGTCCAGGTTCACGCGGCGGCCTCGCCGGGCAGCACGGTGATGGCGCCGAAACACTCGCTCTGCACCACGGTGATGGCGCGGTTGCGCCACAGCTCGAGGATGGCGAGGAAGGTGGTGACGATGGCCTCGCGCGTGGGCTTGCCAAGCAGTTCCTCCAGCATGGCGCCGCCGCGCCGGACGCGCTCCAGCACCACGGTCATCTGCTCGCGCACGCTCATCGTCTCCATGAACACGCGGTGACGCACCTCGCCGCCCACGCGCCGGAGCACGCGCCGGAAGGCGACGATGAGCGCATCCAGGTCGGGCTCGGGCAGCGGTCGCTCCACCTCGCGGGCCTCGGGGAACATTCGCCGGGCGAACACGTCGCGTCCCAGCCGGGGGAAGGCGTCCAGCTCCTCGGCGGCGGCGCGGTATTGCTCGTAGGCCAGCAGCTGCGCCACCAGCTCCGCGCGCGGGTCCACCGGCTCGCCGTCTTCGTCCACCTCGGGGCGGGGCAGCAGCATGCGGCTCTTGATCTGCGTCAGCGTGCTGGCCATCACCAGGTAATCGCCGGCGAACTCCAGGTTCAGCGGCTGTTGCGCCTCGATGATGTCGTGATATTGCCGCGCCAGCTCCGCGATGGGGATGTCGAAGATGTTCATCTTCTGCTCGCGGATCAGGTGCAGCAGCACGTCCAGCGGGCCCTCGAAATGCTCCAGCCGGATGGCCGGCGCGGAGGCGGTTGCTCCCGGGACGGGAGGCGCCGCGGTCGCCGGAATGCCGGACGTCATACTCGGTAGCCCATCTTCAGCGTGCGGCGCACCTTTTCCATCGTGCGCTCGGCCTCCTGCCGGGCCCGTTCGTTGCCCGCGCGCACGATGTCGCGCACATCATCCATGCGGCTGGCAATGTCCGCCCGCCGTTCGCGGATGGGCTCCAGCTCCTCGCGCATGTGCGTCAGCACGCAGTTCTTGCAGTCAATGCAGCCGATGCCGGCCGTGGTGCAGCCCTCGCGCGCCCAGGCCCGCTCCTCCTCGGTGGAGTAGATGCGGTGGAACTCCCAGACGGGGCAGTTGTCCGGGTTGCCGGGGTCGTCGCGGCGCACGCGCGCCGGGTCGGTGGGCATGGTGCGCACCTTCTTCTCGGTCGTCTTCCAGTCCTCGGCGATGTCGATGGTGTTGCCGTAGGACTTGCTCATCTTCCGCCCGTCCAGCCCCGGCATCTTCGAGGCGGGCATGAGCAGCGATTTCGGCTCCGGGAACAGCGGCTGCCCGGGCTTGCGGTAGAGGTGGTTGAAGCGGCGCGCCACCTCGCGCGTGAGCTCCACGTGCGGCACCTGATCCTCACCCACGGGCACCGCGTCGGCGCGGTAGATGAGGATGTCCGCCGCCTGGAGCAGCGGATAGCCCAGGAAGCCGTAGGTGCCGAGATCCTTTTCGCGCAGTTGCTCGATCTGATCCTTGTAGGTCGGCACCCGCTCCAGCCACGGCAGCGGTGTGATGAACGAGAACAGCAGGTGCAGCTCGGCGTGCTGCGGCACCTCGGACTGGATGAACAGCACCACCCGCTCGGGGTCGATGCCCACGGCCAGCCAGTCCACGATCATGTCCCAGATCGTGGCGCGCACGATGCCGGGGTTGGCGTAGTCCGTGGTCAGCGCGTGCCAGTCGGCGGCGAAGAAGAAGCAGCGGTGCCGCTGTTGCAGTTGCAGCCAGTTTTCGAGGACCCCCTTCAAGTGCCCCAGGTGCAGGCGGCCGGTGGGTCGCATGCCCGAAAGGATGCGCAAGGGCTGATCGGACGATGGTGTGGCGGATGAACTGGCTTGGCTCAAGCTGTGCTCCCCTTGTCTGGACTGGCCGAACGCTAGCAAAGCCGGCTCCCGATGGCGAAGCCTGCTGACCTCTCCCCATTTTCCGGGCGTGAGTTCTTTAAGTCATTGAGATATAAGGGATAAATGCTTCTTGGGGTTGGATTGGGGTTCTCCGTTTGTTATTCTGTGTTTGCCTCTAAGCACTGAAAAA
>JALVTX010000020.1 GCA_027035825.1 Mariprofundaceae bacterium | reverse complement strand
GGCACGAACTCTCGATTGCCGCCAGAGGCGCCGCCCAATCCCCCGGGCTGCTGCACCGAGTGCGTCGCGTCGAACACGACCGGCGCGCCGAACTCGCGCATCACCATCAGCGAGCGCATGTCGGCCACCAGGTTGTTGTAGCCGAAGCTGGCGCCGCGCTCGCAGAGCATGATGTCCTCGTTGCCGGCGGCGCGGGCCTTGTCCAGCACGTGCTTCATGTCCCACGGCGCGAGGAACTGCCCCTTCTTGATGTTCACCGGCCGGCCGGCGCGCGCCACGGCCTCGATGAAGTCGGTCTGCCGGCACAAGAATGCCGGCGTCTGGAGCACGTCCGCGACCTCGGCCACGGCGGCAACCTGCGCGGGCTCGTGCACATCGGTGATAACCGGAATACCGATGTCCCGCTTCACCCGCTCCAGGATCCTCAGCCCCTCCTCCAGCCCCGGGCCGCGGAAGCTGTCGCGGCTGGTGCGGTTGGCCTTGTCGAAGCTGGACTTGAATACCAGCGGAACGCCCACCCGCCGCGCCACATCCGCGATGGACTCGGCCGCGCGCAGCGTGAACTCCTCGCTCTCGATGACGCACGGCCCCGCCAGCAGCACGAACGGCAGGTGATTGGCCACCCGGATATCGCCAATGCGTACGACGTGCTGGTTCATGCCCGGGACTGGGCCTTGCTGGCGCGCACGAAGGCGGCGAACAACGGATGCGGCGCGTAGGGCCGGGACGTGAACTCGGGGTGGAACTGGCAAGCCACGAACCACGGATGATCCCGCACTTCGACGATTTCCACCAGCGAATCGTCCGGCAAGGTGCCGGACACCACCAGGCCGGCCGCCTCCAGGCGCTCGCGGTAGGTGTCGTTGAACTCGTAGCGGTGACGATGGCGCTCGCGGATTTCATCCGCACCGTAGGCCTGGTGTGCCAGCGTCCCGGGCACGAGCTTGCAGGGATAGCCGCCCAGGCGCATCGTGCCGCCCAGATCGGAATCGCTGGAGCGCCGCACCACCGCACCGTCCCGCTCCCACTCGGTCATCAGCGCGATGACCGGATGCTCGGCGCATTCGTCGAACTCGCTGCTGGTGGCGTTCTCGATGCCCGCCACATGCCGGGCGAACTCGATGACGGCCAGCTGCATGCCAAGGCAGATGCCGAGATACGGCACCTTGCGCTCACGGGCGAAGCGAATCGCCGCCATCTTGCCCTCGGTGCCGCGTTCGCCGAAGCCGCCCGGCACCAGGATGCCGTGCATGCCTTCCAGCGCGGCGCAGCCCTGCTTCTCCAGCGCCTCGGCGTCCACGTACTCGATGCGTACGCGCACATCGTTCACCAGCCCGCCATGGAACAGGGCCTCGTTGACGGACTTGTAGGCATCCGCCAGCTCCACGTACTTGCCCACCATCGCGATGCGCACCTCGTCCGTGGCGTGGCGCATGCGGTGCACGATGTCCTTCCACACGGAAAGATCGGGCTCGGTGTCCTTCATGCCGAAATGCCGCAGCACGACCGACCCCAGTCCGCCCTCGCGCAGCGACAGCGGCACGGCGTAAATCGTGTCCACGTCCGGCGCCTCGATGACCGCCTCGCGCGGCACGTTGCAGAACAGCGCGATCTTCTTCATCTGCGATTCGGGAATCGGCGCCTCGGTGCGGCAGAGCAGCACGTCCGGCTGGATGCCGATCTCGCGCAGCTTCTGCACCGAGTGCTGGGTGGGCTTGGTCTTGATCTCGCCCGCCGAGGCGATGTAGGGCACCAGCGTCAGGTGCATATAGCAGGTGTTCTCGCGCCCGAGGTCGAAGCGAAGCTGGCGAATCGCCTCCAGGAACGGCTGCGACTCGATGTCGCCCACCGTTCCGCCGATCTCCACCAGCGCGATGTCCACGTCCTCCGCGCGCAGGCTGAGAATAGCTTCCTTGATGGCGTCGGTGATGTGCGGAATCACCTGTACGGTCGCACCCAGGTAGTCCCCGCGCCGCTCGCGGCGGATGACCGACTCGTAGATGCGGCCCGTGGTATAGTTGCTGCGCCGGCTCATCGTCGCGTGCGTAAAGCGCTCGTAATGGCCGAGGTCGAGGTCGGTCTCGGCCCCATCGTCGGTGACGAACACCTCGCCATGCTGGAACGGGCTCATCGTGCCCGGGTCAACGTTGATGTAGGGGTCGAGCTTCTGCATGGTGACCGTCAGCCCGCGCGCCTCGAACAGCGCCGCCAGGCTCGCCGCCGCGATGCCCTTGCCCAGCGAGGACACCACCCCGCCCGTGACGAAAACGAAACGTGTTTGTTTGCTCATGGACGGGCGGGGAAGCTAGCGGATGGGCCGCGTTCTTGCCACCGGCAAGCCGCGCGTCGGGAAGCCGGCATCACCCCACCCAGACGCGGGCGTTGCGGAACATCCGCAGCCACGGCCCGTCCTCGCCCCATTCGTCGGGATGCCAGGAATGCTGCACCGTGCGGAACAGGCGCTCGGGGTGCGGCATCATGATGGTGAAGCGGCCGTCCGGGGTCGTGAAACCGGTGACGCCATCCGGCGAACCGTTCGGATTAAATGGGTAGCGCGTCGCGGGCAGCCCGTCCGGGCCGATGTAGCGCAGGCAGGCCAGCGCCAGCGCCCGATGCTCGGCGGATGCGAACTCCGCCCGTCCCTCGCCGTGCGCCACCACCAGCGGCAGCTTCGAGCCCTCCATGCCGGCCAGGAAGATGGACGGCGAGTCCAGCACCTCCACCTGCAACAGCCGCGCCTCGAACTGCTCGGAACGGTTGCGCGCAAAGCCCGGCCAGTGCATGGCGCCCGGAATCAGCGACTTGATGCGGCTCATCATCTGGCAGCCATTGCACACGCCGAGGGCAAAGGTGTCGGCGCGGGCGAAGAAGTCCGAGAACGCATCCCGCGCCCGCGCGTTGAACAGGATGGCGTTGGCCCAGCCGCGGCCGGCGCCCAT
>JALVTX010000019.1 GCA_027035825.1 Mariprofundaceae bacterium | reverse complement strand
TGGGCGGCGCGGTGTTCCCGAGCTTCATCAAGATCGTCCGCGACCAGCGCCACCCCATCCATACGGTGATTCTCAACGGCGTGGAGTGCGAGCCCGAACTCACCTGCGACCACCGGCTGATGCTGGAGGAGCCCGAAGCCATCCTGCGGGGGCTGGACGTCATCCTCCATGTCGTGGGCGCCGCGCGCGCCATCATCGCCATCGAGGACAACAAGCCGGACGCCATCCAGGCCATGCAACAGGCGCTAACCGCGCATGAAACCGGCGCGGCCGACATCGAGATTCGCGAGCTGCCCACCCGCTACCCGCAGGGCAGCGAGAAGCAACTCATCCAGACGCTCACCGGCATGGAGGTGCCGGCCGGCAAGCTGCCGCTGCACATCGGCGTGCTCTGCCAGAACGTCGGCACCACGCGCGCCATCGAGGACGCCGTCTGTCACGGCCGCCCGCTCACAGAGCGCGTGGTGACGGTGGCCGGCGCCGCCACGCCACGCCCGGGCAACGCGCGGGTGCGCCTGGGCACGCCGGCGCCGTTCCTGCTGCGCCAGCACGGGCTGGACGACCTGACGGACATCCGCCTGATCCACGGCGGGCCAATGATGGGCGAATGCCTGCCCCGGCTCGACGTGCCGGTGGTCAAGTCCACCAACGGTCTCCTTGCCGTGCATCGCGACGCGCTCTACAGCGAGAACGCGGTGGAGGAACCCTGCATCCGCTGCGGCCATTGCGTCGAGGTCTGCCCCGTGGGACTGATCCCGAACGAACTGGCCTGGCACTGCCGCAACGACGAGTTCGAGCGCGGACAGGACTACGACCTGTTCGACTGCATCGAGTGCGGCTGTTGCAGCTATGTCTGCCCCTCGCACATCCCGCTCGTGCACTACTTCCGCTATGCCAAGGGGCAGGTGGCCCGCATCGAGAAGGAGCGGGAGTTCGCGCGCATCTCCAAGCTGCGCGCCGAGGCGCGCGACAACCGCCTGGCCCGCGAACGCGCCGAGCGCGCGGCCCGGCGCGCCCGGGTCAAGAAAAAGGCCGCGGCGACGGACGCGCCCGAGTCCGGCAACGAGAACAAGGCATGAGCACGCTCATCAGCTCCCCGCACATCCACAATGGCGACAGCATCCGGGCCAACATGCTCTCGGTCATCCTGGCGCTGATGCCCGCCACCATCGTCGCCCTCTACATGTTCGGCTGGCTGGCCGCCTTCATCATCGTTCTGTGCGTGGGCGGGTGCATGGCCATGGAATGGCTGTGCCTCGCCTGGATGGGACGCTCCACGGCCCCGGTGGGCGACGGCTCGGCCGCGCTCACCGGCCTGCTGCTGGCCCTGACGTTGCCGGCCGCCGTGCCGTGGTGGATTCCGCTCATCGGCTGCGCCGTCGCCATCGGCCTGTCCAAGCAGGTGTACGGCGGCCTCGGCCACAATCCCTTCAACCCGGCGCTGGCGGCGCGCGTGGTGCTGCTGATTTCGTTCCCGCTCCAGATGACCTCCTGGATCACGCCCATGCATCTGGCCGCGCCGGTCGTCGATCTCTACGACTTCGGCCAGTGCTGGAAGCTGTTCTGGCTGGGGCCGGAGGCGCTGGGCAAGAGCCTGGACGCCATCACCATGGCCAGCCCCCTGGGCCACGTGCGCACCGAGTGGACGCGCGGCGTTGGCTTCGCCGCGGCCATGCACGGTTACGACTACGGCTGGCTGGACGCCTTCCTGGGCCGCGAGGCCGGCAGCCTCGGCGAGACATCGGCGCTGGCGCTGCTCCTGGGCGGCATCTACCTGCTCGCCCGCCACACCATCACCTGGCACATCCCGGTCAGCTTCATCGCCACCGTCGGACTGCTCGCGGCCGTCTTCCACGCCATCAATCCCGAGCACTTCGCGCCGCCGATGTTCCACCTGCTGGCCGGCGGGCTGATGCTGGGCGCGTTCTACATGGCCACCGATCCGGTCACCTCGCCGGTGACGCCCAAGGGCCAGCTGGCCTTCGGCGTGGGCTGCGGGGTGCTGACCTGGTGCATCCGCAGCTTCGGCGGCTACCCGGAAGGCGTGATGTTCGCCATCCTGCTGATGAACAGCGCCACCCCGCTGCTCGACCGCTACCTTCGCCCCCGCGTCTATGGCAAGGGCCGGCGGGCGGCGAAAGCCGGCGGCAAGGGCCATGACTGAACAAACGGCCCTCACCCCCGCCATCCGCATGGTGCTGGCGCTGACGCTCGTCACCGCCATCGCCGCCGCGCTCCTGGGCCTGACCGACCTCGTCACCCGCCAGCCCATCCACGAGGCTCGGCGCGCCATGTTGCGCGCTAGCCTCGAGCAGGTGCTGCCACCGCATGCCAACAACCCAATTGACGATGCGCTCACCGTCCACGCGGACGGTCGCGACATCCCCGTGTACATCGCGCGCGACGACACCGGCCGCGTCGTGGCCCTGGCTTGGGAGGTCATCGCGCCCGACGGCTATTCCGGGGCCATCCGCATCCTGATGGGCGTGGCGCCGGACGGAACCATCCAGGCTATCCGCGTCACCGACCATCGCGAAACGCCGGGACTGGGCGATGGCATCGTTCGCAACCGCGCCTGGGTGGATTCGTTCAGCGGCAAGCGGCTGGACAACGCACGCTGGGCGGTGAAAAAGGACGGCGGCGACTTCGACCAGTTCACCGGCGCGACCATCACCCCCCGCGCCGTGGTCAAGGCCGTGCACCGGGGGCTGGAGTTCTTCGCCGCCCAACGGGCCAGGCTGCTGAAGCGGGCATCGCCGCTTGAAGAACCGGCCAGAAAAGCGAAACTACAGCCATGAGCGCGACCACTGACGCCGCCGCCGTCTCGCGCAAGGACATCCTCGCCGACGGCCTGTGGCGCAACAACACCATCTTCGCCCAGTTGCTCGGCATGTGCCCGCTGCTCGGCGTGACCACCAGCGCCGTCAACGGCTTCTGGAT
>JALVTX010000018.1 GCA_027035825.1 Mariprofundaceae bacterium | reverse complement strand
GCGCGCCGGGCGGTCGTGGATCGCGCCCTGGCGGCCCGCGAGGCGGGGCTGGCCGGCGTGGTGTGCAGCGTGCACGAGGCGGCGGCCGTGAAGCAAGCATGCGGCGCGGATTTCCTGACCGTGACGCCGGGCATTCGCTGGGGCGCGCAGGAGGCGGGCGACCAGAAACGCATCGCCGATCCGGGCATGGCCGTGCGCGCGGGCGCGGACGTGCTGGTGGTGGGACGGCCCATCCTGCATGCGGGCGATCCGGCGGCCGCCGCGCGCGAGGCGCTGGCCATGATGGAGGCCGCCGCATGAGCGATGCCGCCGCACTGTATGAGTCCACCCTCGCGCCCTGGGCCTGCCGTTCGGCCAGTTCGCGCGGTCGCCGGCATCCGGAGCCGGATTCGCCGACGCGCAACATGTTTCAGCGCGACCGGGATCGCATCATCCATTCCACGGCCTTCCGTCGCCTGGAATACAAGACGCAGGTGTTCGTCAACCACGAGGGAGATCACTACCGGACGCGGCTGACGCATTCCATCGAGGTGGCGCAGATCGCCCGCTCCATCTGCCGCACCCTGCGCTTGCACGAGGATCTGGCCGAGGGGGTGGCGCTGGCGCATGACCTGGGGCATACGCCGTTCGGCCACTCGGGGCAGGATGCGCTGGATGCGGCGATGAAGCCGTATGGCGGGTTCGAGCACAATCGCCAGTCGCTGCGCGTCATCGAGAAGCTAGAGCGGCGATACGCGGCGTTTCCGGGCCTGAACCTGAGCTTCGAGACGCGCGAGGGCATTGTCAAGCACACCTCGCCGCATGATACGCCGCGCAACGCCGACCTGGCCGAATACCGGCTGGACGAGCAGGCGACGCTGGAGGCGCAGGTGGCCAACCTGGCCGATGAAATCGCCTACAACAATCACGACGTGGATGACGGCTTCCGCGCCGGCATCCTGGACATCGAGGCGCTGAATGCGGTGCCGTTGTTCGCGATGCACTACGAACAGGCCCTGCGCGCGCATCCGGGCATGGATGACGCGCTCGCGGTGCACGAGACGGTGCGGCGGATGATCAACCACCTGATCGTGGACGTGGTGGAGGAGACGATGCGCCGCATCCGCGAGGCCGGCGTCGAGAGCCTGGATGACGTGCGCCGGGCCGACCGGGCGCTGGTCGGCTTCTCGCGCGAGGTTCGCCGCATGAATGCGGAGATGAAACGCTTCCTGTACCGGAACATGTATCGCCATTACCGCGTGGTGCGGATGGCCGAAAAGGCTGGGCGGGTGGTGCGGGAACTGTTCCACGCCTACATGGACAACCCGGCCATGCTTCCACCCGGCGTGACCTCGCGCATGGACGGGCAGGGCGACGATGCCTCGCGGGCTCGCGTCATTGCCGACTACATCGCCGGCATGACCGATCGCTACGCGCTGGACGAGTACGGCAGGCTGTTTGACGTGCACGCCCGGTCCTGACCGGGCGGCGGCATTTCCGAACGGGGGGCGGAGGTTGAGCGCTCGCCTCAGGCGGCGGGCTCCTTGATGAAGAACTCCATCTTCGTGTCGCCGATCTCGATGACGTCGCCATCCTTCAGCGTGCGCGGCTCCTCGCCGACGGCCTCGCCGTTGACCTTGGGCTTGGCCAGGCCTTCGAGGTGCGTGATGTGGTAGCCGGTCGGCCGGCGGGTGATGACCGCGGCCTGCTTGCCCACGGTGAATCCCTTGACCTTGATCTTGCAGTTGTCGCCCTTGCCGATGCTGGTGAGCGAGGCGGTCAGGTCGTAGCTCTTGCCCACCAGGGAGCCGGAGATGATCTGCACCGCGCCCAGCGGCATCGCCGGCGCCTTGCTTTCACCGCCCGGCATCATCGCCGCGCGCGCCTGCGGCGTGATGATCATGGTCTTGTCCGGGTCGGGCTCCTGCTCCTGGGCCGGCGCCGCGGCCGGCTTGGCGGCCTCCTCGATGTTGACGAAGGTCAGCGTGTGCTTGCCAATCAGGATTTGGTCGCCGTGCTGGAGCACGTGCTTGGTGATGCGCTTGTTGTTGACGAAGGTGCCGTTGGTGCTCCCCAGATCCTCGAGGATGGCCTTGCCGCCAATCATCAGCACGCGCGCATGGCGCCCGCTGACGGCCAGGTTGTCGATGTGGATGTCGTTTTCCGGCTTGCGTCCGATGGTGGTTTCTTCCTGATCCAGATCATGTTCGGAAATGACCGAATCCTTGAATTTCAGGATGAGTTTAGAAGCCATGGCGTTCCTCCGTTTTTCCCGTCATCGCCCGTTCAGCCCCGCCGGAACAGGCGCGACAGGATGCCCCGTTTGCGATGATAGCTCTTGTTGACCCGGATGAGTATCACCGAGATGTTGTCCGGCCCGCCTGCGTCGTTGGCGAGTTGGATGAGTTGCGAGCCGATCTTGCGCAGATCGTCCGGGTACTGGGTCATGGTCAGGCGGATGGCCTCGTCGGGCACGACGTCGGTCAGTCCGTCCGAGCACATCAGGTACAAGTCGCCCGGTTGCGTGATGTCCTCGACCACGTCCGGTTCCACGTCCGGCTCCACGCCCAGCGCCCGGGTCACCAGGTTCTTGATGGCGGAATTTCGGGCGTCGTCGGCGGTCAGCAGGCCCCGTCGCACCTGTTCCTGGATCAGCGAGTGATCCTCGGTCACGTGGGAGAGCACGTCCCCGCGCAGGCGGTACATGCGTGAATCGCCGACGTTGGCCGCCGTCAGGCGGTCGCCGTAGAAAATGGCCGTGACCACGGTGGTGCCCATGCCCATGCATTCCGGCCGCTGCTGGGCGGTTTCGTAAATGGCGGCATTGCCCATGGCGACGGCATTGCGCGCCAGGATGGATTCCCGCGTGAAGCCGGTTTCGGGATCCAGCTCGGCCTCCGGGATGCGGTCGAGGTGCTCCTTGAGATAGCGGGTGATGATGTCCACGGCCATGGAACTGGCCACCTC
>JALVTX010000017.1 GCA_027035825.1 Mariprofundaceae bacterium | reverse complement strand
CAGATGCTGTCCACCCGCGTGGATTTGCTGCCGATGGACATCGCGCTGGAGCTCAAGAAGCTCCAGGACGCGGTGCCGCCGGAGGATTTCGAAACCATCCGCGGCGTGCTGGAGCGGGTGTTCAAGAGGCCGCTGCTGGGCGAGGGGGGCGTGTTCCGCTCGTTCGAGGAGCGGCCGGTGGCCTCGGCGTCCATCGCCCAGGTGCATTTCGCGGAGCTGCCGGACGGGCGCAAGGTGGCCGTCAAGGTGCGGCGGCCGACCATCCGCAAGACCATCGAGGCCGATCTGGCGCTGCTGGCCATGCTGGCCAATCTCTTCGACCGCTATTTCCCCGAATACCGGCGGCTGAAGGCGCCGCGCGTGGTGGAGGAATTCGCGGCCACGCTGCGCGGCGAACTGAACCTGCGCGCCGAGGCCGCGCACGCCTCCCGCTTCGCCGAGAACCTGGCCGGCGTGGAGGGCGTGTACATCCCGGCGGTCGTCTGGGACTACACCCACGCCGAGGTGCTGACCACGGAGCGCATCTCCGGCATCTCGGTGGACGAGAAGGAAGCGTTGTGCGCGGTCGGCCACGACTGCCTGAAGCTGTGCGAACGGGCGGCGACGCTGTTCTTCCACATGGTGTTCGTGGACGGCTATTTCCACGCCGACATGCACCCGGGCAACATCTTCGTGGCCGACAATGGCGACATCATCCTGGTGGACTTCGGCATCGTCGGCCGGCTGGACATGAAGAGCCGCCGCTATCTGGCCGAGATGCTGCTGGCGTTTCTGAAACGGGATTACCGCCGCGCCGCCCTCGTGCACCTGGAGGCGGGCTACGTGCCGAAGGACACGGACATGTCCGCCTTCGAGGACGCGATGCGCGAGATCGCCGAGCCCATCTTCAACCGGCCGCTGGCCGAGATTTCGCTGGCCGAGCTTTTGATGTGCATGTTCGCGGTGACCGAGCGTTTCCAGATGGAGACGCAGCCGCAGCTGCTGCTGTTGCAGAAGACGATGGTGGTCATCGAGGGCGTGGCCCGGGAGCTGGCCGACCAGGCGAACATCTGGGAGATGGCCCGGCCCCTGGTGAGCGAATGGGTGGCGAAGAACCTCGGCCCGGTGGCGCGCGTGCAGCAGGGCGCGGAGGACGTGCGCGCCGGGCTGGAAGGCTGGCTGGCGCTGCCGGAGCGCATCGAGGAGGCGCTGGCCCGCCGCGAGGGGGCGGTGTTCGCGCCGCCCGCGCCGTCCGCGCCGCTGTGGCAGCGCGCCTTCGGCATCGCCTGCGTGGCCGGCGGGGGCGCGGCGCTGGCGCAGCATGCGGCGGCGGCTTGGGCCTGGCCGGCCGGGGCTCTGGCGCTGGCCATGGGCGTGGCCGTGCTGCTCCGGCGGTGAGCGCGGGTCGCGCGGGCCGCCATCGCGGCCATGTCGGGTTGTTCGGAGATGGGCTAGAGGGTTTCCTGAACGGTGGATGCGTTGGGGTTCTTGCGCCGCGCGGCCTGGGCGACCTGATCCTCCAGCGTGTCCAGCAGCGCGCACACCTCCTCGGATTGCTGGCGCAGCGTGGGCAGCAGCGCCCTGGCCTGCTCCAGCCGCTCCTTGCGCAGGCGGCGCGCCTGGCCGAAGAGACGGCCCAGCGCCGAGACGTCCGGCGCGTCATAGAGCAACTGAAATATCTTCATGTAGGTCTTGTGCAGCGCGTCATGCGGCGCTTCCAGCGCCTTGTAGGCCGGCAGGCGCCGCAGGATCTGGCCCGGGCCGTAATACCATTGGCCGAACATGCAGTCGGTGGGCAGCACCGGCACCTGCTCCTTCTCCAGCGGCAGGCCGGCCACCAGGCCCTCGGCGCGGGCCACCCATGCCTTGTGGGCGGCGCGGGCATTCTGGATGTGTGCGATGATTTCCGATAGTTTCAATGCATGTTCTCCCGGGTGCCGGGACTATAGACGAGGATGATGGAGGCGCAAGTGACCAAGGTCACCACCCGGAAATCCGACGTGAAATCGCTGCGGGACATGTGCCGGCTGCATCCGAATGATCCGCTGCTGCGCCAGCGGCTGGGCGAGGCGTTGATGGAGCAGGGGCGCGAGGTGGCGGGCATGATGGCGCTGCGCGAGGCCTATCGCCTGCTGCGCAAGGACAACCCGCTGGCCGCCGGCCGGCTGGTGGAGCGGTTTGGCGAGGATGTGGCGATGGACGCCATGCGCCCGGCGGCGTTGGCGGACTATTTGCCGTTGGCCGGGCATTTTGGCCGGCTGGCGCGCCGCAGGCGCACGGTGCGGCTGAAGGAAGGGGAGCCGCTGTTCCGCGAGGGGGAGGAGGCGGACGCCGCCTATCTGCTGCTGGAGGGGGAAATCGCCATCACGGTGGCGGGCGAGGGGCAGCCGACGTTGCTCAACTATTTGCACGCGGGCGCGCTGCTGGGCGAGGGAGCGCTGATTGACGGGGCGAAGCGGACGGCCAGCGCCACGGCCAACGCGCCCTCGATGCTGCTGCGCTTCGAGCCCGAGGAGCTGAAGCGGGCGCTGGGCGCGCATCCCGAACTGAACCTGCGTTTCGCCAAGGAATCGCAACTGCGCCGGCGCATGGCGATGCTCTCGCTGTCGCCGGCTTTTGCGCGGCTGCCGATGGATGTGCGGTTCTTGGTGGCCCGGAGCGTGTGGGAGCAGCGGCATCGGGCGCGCGAGGTTATCAAGGAATGGCGGACGGTGCTGCCCTATGTCGCCATTTTGGCCGAGGGCGTGGTGAATCTGTATGAGGGCGGCCTGGATGGCGTCTATTGCGGCCGCATGCGTCATGGCGCGCTGATTGGCGTGCACCGCTGGAGCGACTACGACGCCATGGCCATCACCATCGTGGCCGAGACGGACAGCGTGCTCCTGTGCATGCCCTCGGCGGTGATCGAGGATGTGATGGATGTCTCGCCCTGGTTTGCGTCGCAGGTGGCCGAGGCGGGGCATGTGCTGGCCGAGCGCATTCACGCCACCGTGAAGTTGCAGCGGGAAGGCGGGTGAGCGGCCATTGGCGCGGGCTGGCTTTCTCCGGCTTCTATTTTGCCGCGCGCGTGGCTAGATTGCCGCGCGCCGCCCGGGTCGAGAAGGAGTGCTGAAATGAGTCATCGCTACGTGTTCACGTCCGAATCCGTGTCCGAGGGCCATCCCGACAAGGTGGCCGACCAGATCTCCGATGCGGTGCTGGACGCCATCCTGGAGCAGGATCCGAACCCGGCGCGGGCGCGCGTGGCCTGCGAGACGATGGTCAAGACCGGCGCCGTCATCGTGGCCGGCGAGGTTTCGACCGAGGCTTGGGTGGATTTGGACGAGCTGGTGCGCGGCGTGATTTGCGACATCGGCTACACCAGCTCCGACGTCGGCTTCGATGGCTCCACCTGCGCGGTGATGAGCCTGATCGGCAAGCAGTCCAGCGACATCGCCCAGGGCGTGGATCGCGAGGCCCCGGAGAAGCAGGGCGCGGGCGACCAGGGGCTGATGTTCGGCTATGCGACGAACGAGACCGAGGTGCTGATGCCGGCGCCGATCCTGTACGCGCACCGCCTGGTGCAGCGCCAGTCGGAGATGCGCAAGGAACGGATTCTCCCGTGGCTGCGGCCGGACGCGAAGAGCCAGATCACGTTCCGCTACGAGGACGGCCGCATCGTCGGCATCGACGCGGTGGTGCTCTCCACCCAGCACGATCCGGACATCGAATACAACCACCTGCGCGAGGCGGTGATGGAGAACATCATCGAGCCCGTGCTGCCCAAGGAATGGCTGGCCACCTGCCCGGCGGACAAGATTCACATCAATCCCACCGGCAAGTTCGTGATTGGCGGCCCTGTCGGCGACTGCGGACTGACCGGGCGCAAGATCATCGTGGACACCTACGGCGGCATGGCCCGCCACGGCGGCGGCGCCTTCTCGGGCAAGGATCCGTCCAAGGTGGATCGCTCGGCTGCCTATGCCGGGCGCTATGTCGCCAAGAATATCGTCGCCGCCGGGCTCGCCGATCGCTGCGAAATCCAGGTTTCCTACGCCATCGGCGTGGCCGAGCCGACCTCGATCCTGGTCGAGACCTTCGGCACGGCGAAGATTGACGAGGAGAAGATCGCCGAGCTGGTGCGCCGGCACTTCGACCTCACTCCCTACGGCATCTCGCAGATGCTGGATCTGGTGCGGCCGATCTACCGCAAGACCGCGGCCTACGGTCATTTCGGCCGCGAGTTGCCGGAGTTTTCGTGGGAGCGCACGGACAAGGCCGAGGCGCTGCGCGAGGACGCCGGGCTGTAGGCTCCCGTTCATTTCGCCGAGGGGCGCTGCAACCGGTCTCGCCGGTCAGGCTCGGCACAAGCAACAACGGCGCCCGTTTATTTCAACGATAAACGGAGGTGCATGATGAGCGCTGTCGAACAGAACAAGCAGGACAAGCAGGATTACGTGGTGGCCGACCTGGGCCTGGCCGAGTGGGGCCGCAAGGAAATCGCCATCGCCGAAACCGAGATGCCGGGGCTGATGGCCACGCGCGAGAAATACGCGGCCAGCCAGCCCTTGCGCGGCGCCCGCATCGCGGGTTCCCTGCACATGACCATCCAGACCGCGGTGCTGATCGAGACGTTGGTGGCGCTGGGCGCCGAGGTGCGCTGGGCCTCGTGCAACATCTTCTCGACCCAGGATCACGCGGCGGCGGCGATCGCCGCCGAGGGGATTCCGGTGTTCGCCTACAAGGGCGAGAGCCTGGAGGAATACTGGGAGTTCACGCACCGCATCATGGAGTGGCATGACGGCGGCGTGCCGAACATGATCCTGGACGATGGCGGCGACGCGACGCTTTTGGTGACGCTGGGCGCGAAGGCGGAGGCCGATCCGTCGCTGGTGGAGAACCCGACCAGCGAGGAGGAAGAGGCGCTGTTCGCGGCCATCAAGAAGCGGCTGGCCGCGCAGCCCGGCTGGTATTCGGAGCGCAAGGCCGCCATCCGCGGCGTCACCGAGGAAACGACGACCGGCGTTCACCGGCTCTACCAGATGCAGGAAAAGGGCGAGCTGCCGTTCCCGGCCATCAACGTCAACGACTCGGTCACCAAGTCCAAGTTCGACAACCTCTACGGCTGCCGCGAGTCGCTGATCGACGGCATCAAGCGCGCGACCGACGTGATGGTCGCCGGCAAGATCTGCGTCGTGCTCGGCTACGGCGATGTCGGCAAGGGCTGCGCGCAGGCGTTCAAGGGCATGGGCGCGACCGTCTGGGTCACCGAGATCGACCCGATCTGCGCCTTGCAGGCAGCGATGGAGGGCTACCGCGTCGTGACGATGGAGGATGCGGCGCCGCTGGGCGACATCTTCGTGACCACGACCGGCAACTACCACGTGATTACCCACGACCACATGGCGGCGATGAAGGATCAGGCCATCGTCTGCAACATCGGGCACTTCGACAACGAGATCGACGTGGCGAGCCTGCGCCAGTACGAGTGGGAGAACATCAAGCCGCAGGTGGATCAGATCATCTTCCCGTCGGGCCGCCGCATCACGCTGCTGGCCGAGGGGCGGCTGGTGAACCTCGGCTGCGCCACCGGCCACCCGAGCTTCGTGATGTCCAATTCGTTCACCAACCAGGTGCTGGCGCAGATCGAGCTGTTCTGCCACGGCGAGAAGTACGAGAACAAGGTCTACATGCTGCCCAAGAAGCTGGACGAGGAGGTGGCGCGCCTGCACCTGGGCAAGATCGGCGCGAAGCTTACGCGGCTGACGCCGGAGCAGGCGGACTACATCGGCGTGCCGGTGGACGGCCCCTACAAGCCGGAGCACTACCGCTACTGATGCGGGCGCTGGCGCTGGGCGCGCTGATGCTCGCGGCGGCGACGCCGGCGCTGGCGGCCGACCAGGGCGCGGCCGACGCCGGCGCGACGGAGAAGAAGGCAGCCGGGGCCGATGCGCGCTTTGACCGCACCGGCGACGGGCTGGTGGACGCGGCCGACTGGGGCCGGCTGACGCCCAAGGAGCGCCGGGCCTACGCCAGAGCCTGCCTGCAGGAGCTGGGGCTGGACCCGGATGCGGGCGTGGGCGAGGGCAAGACGCGGGCGGATCGCTACCTGGAGGGTCTGGAGTCCGTGTATGGCCGCTGACGCGGGCGTTGACGCGGGCGCCGCGGGAGGGCCCGCGGCCAATACCCGCGCCCGATTGGGTGTTGAACCGGCGGCGCGTGGGTGGTATAAATCGCCGCCTTTCGCGGGAGGGGTGGTTTCCCCGACGTGTGAAACGGGCGCTTTTCCGGGCGGTTTCCCGCCTCGGCGGGAGGGCGCGATCTCCTCCGGACGGGCCGCGATCTCCGGCATGGAGCGCCGCGGCCGATGATGGAGGGTGCGAGGAGCGTCTGGGTCTGGCAGGGGTTGAGCGCGCTGGCGGTGAGCCTCGGGCTGGGCCTCTGGATGGGCGCGATGGTGATGGCGAGCTTCGTCTGGGGGGCGGCGCTGGCCATGGCCAGCGGCTATTTCCTCGCCCGGCGCGTGACGCAAGCCGCGGCGGCGGATCGGCCGCGGGGCCAGCGGCTTCTGTACGCGGGAGCGGTGTGTCGGTTCCTGGGCGTGCTGGCCGGCCTCGTGCTGGCATGGAGCTTGGGGTTGCATCTGCTGGTGGTGGCGGCGGGCATGCTGCTGGCGCAGGTGGTGATGTTCGTGGTTGCGGCGCTCGATGCCAGGCGCGCCGCGATGAACGCGGAAGCGGAACAAACGAGGGAGTGAGACTTGGCACAGGAAGCACACAGCGGCGGCATTGCGGAGCATCTGCAGTATTGGACGTACAAGTTCGACGAGTCCAATCCGTTCATGCAGATTCACCTGGACACGATGCTGACCACCATTCTGGTGGCGGCCGGGCTGGTGCTGTTCGCCAAGTGGCTCGGCAAGCGCCTGACGGACGGCGTGCCGAGCGGGGCGCAGAACTTCATGGAATCCGTCATCGGATTCGTGGATGACACCGTCAAGGACAACTTCCCCACCCACAATCCCCTGATTGCGCCGCTGGCGCTGACCATTTTCGTCTTCATCTTTCTCTGCAACACGCTGGACATCCTGCCGGCGTTTCTGGCGCACCACATTGCCGGCCTGTTCGGGCTGGAGCATTACCGCCAGGTGCCGACCAACGATCTGAACCTGCCGGCGGCGATGGCCGTGTGCGTGTTCCTGCTGGCCATCTACTATGAAATGAAGCTCAAACCCGCGCACTTCATCAAGGAGTTGCTGTTCCAGCCGTTCGCGGCGCTGCTGCTGGGCTCGAAGAATCCCGTCGTCAAGCTGCTGGGCGTGGCGCTTATTCCGCTGAACCTGGTGCTGAAGCTGGTCGAGGAGGTGGCCAAGCCGCTGTCGCTCTCCTTCCGACTGTTCGGCAACATGTTCGCGGGCGAGGTGATCTTCCTGCTGATCGCGTTCCTGCTCCTGGGCGGCGGCGCGGTGGGCATGGTCGCCGGGTTCTTCGTGGGTCTGGGCTGGTCGGCGTTCCACATGTTCATCGGCCTGTTGCAGGCGTTTATCTTCATGATTCTGACGGTGGTGTATCTGTCGATCGCGCACCAGCCGGCGGAACATTGAGACAAGTTTAAACACAAGCAAAAAGGAGAAGCACTATGGATGCACACACCATCATCACCGCGGCGACGGCCATCTCGGTTGGCGTGATTCTGGCGGCGGCCGGCCTGGGTTCGGCCATCGGCTGGGGCCTGATCACGTCCAAGACTCTGGAGGGCATCGCCCGTCAGCCGGAGATGCGCCCGCAGCTGATGTTCAACATGTTCATCTTCGCCGGTTTGATGGAGTCCTTCCCGTTCATCATCATGGCGTTCGCGCTGTGGTTCCTGTTCGCCAACCCGTTCCTGGGCTGATACGACGGGCAGGGGAAACCGAACACGCTGACGAGGTGATCGCATGAGCATTGACCTGACGTTTATTGGGCAGATCGTCGTCTTCCTGACGCTGCTGGCCCTGTTGAAGAAATATCTCTACGGGCCGCTTCACGACCTGATGGAGCAGCGGGCGGCGAAGATCGCCGAGGGCCTGGCGGCGGCGGATGCCGGCAAGGAGGCCAAGGCCAAGGCCGAGGCCGAGATCGCCCGGCAGCTCCAGGAAGCGCGCGGCAAGGCTCAGGAAATCCTGACCGCGGCCGAGAAGCGGGCGGCCGCGATCGAGGAAGAGATCACCAACAAGGCGCGCGTCGAGGCGCAGCAGATCGTGGATTCTGCCCGCGAGGAAGTGCAGGCGGAGCTGAACCGCGCCCGTCAGCAGCTGCGGCAGGAGGTGGCGGACATCGCGCTTCTGGCCGCCGAGCGCATCCTCGACGAGGAGTTGGACGCCAAGCGTCACGCGAAGCTGATTGACAAGGTCGTCAGCCAGGAGATCGGGCACGCATGAGCAATCGTTCCGTAGCCCGACGTTATGCCCGCGCCCTGTTCGAGCTGGAACAGGAAGGCGCGACCATCCGCGAGCCGCTGAACGCAGTGGCGGCGGTGGTTGGCGTGGATGCCGCGCGCGAGATGCTGGCGGAGCCACGCATCGCGCCGGCGGACAAGGCCCGGGCCATCATCAAGGCCGCCGAGGCGGCAGGCGGCAAGCTCACGCCGGAAATCGAGCGGCTGGTCGGGCTGCTGTGCGAGCGCGGCAAGGCCGAGCTGCTGCCAGAGATTGCCGAGCTGGTCGAGGAAATGGCCCGCGAGGCGGCCAGCGAGGTGGAGGCGCGCGTGGTGACCGCCGTCAAGCTGGATGCCGCGACCACGAAAAAGATCGAGGCGGCGCTGGAGAAGGCGCTGGGCGGCAAGGTGCGCCTGGACGTGGATGTGGACCCCTCCATCCTCGGTGGGCTGGTCATCCGCGTGGGCGATCGCCAGATGGACTATTCGCTGCGCACGCGCCTGCAGAGCCTGAAGCGCGCCATCGTCGCCTGAGGCCGCCGGAGACGAAGGAACAGTTTGAGAATTGGAAAAACGAGGTAAGGATACGGATATGAAACTCGACACCGCGGAAATCAGTTCGATCATCAAGCAGCAGATCAAGGGCTTCGAGGCCGGCGCCGCCGACGCCAATGTCGGCAGCATCATCAGCGTGGGCGACGGCGTCGCCATCATCCACGGCCTGTCGGACGCGATGGCCGGCGAGATGCTGGAGTTCCCCGGCAACACGATGGGCATGGTGCTGAACCTCGAGGAGGACAGCGTCGGCGCGGTGATCTTCGGCGAGTACACGCACCTGAAGGAAGGCGACCAGGTCAAGTGCACCGGCAAGATCTTCTCCGTGCCGGTCGGCCCGGAACTGAAGGGGCGCGTGGTCAACGCGCTGGGCCAGCCGATTGACGGCAAGGGTCCGATCAACGCCGAGCTCGAGGATCCGGTGGAGAAGATCGCGCCGGGCGTGATCGAGCGCAAGTCCGTGGACCAGCCGCTGCAGACCGGCATCAAGGCCATTGACGCGATGATCCCCATCGGCCGCGGCCAGCGCGAGCTGATCATCGGCGACCGCCAGACCGGCAAGACGGCGATCGCGCTGGACACCATCATCAACCAGCGTGATACCGGCGTGACCTGCATCTACGTGGCCATCGGCCAGAAGGCCTCGACGGTGGCCAATGTGGTGCGCACGCTCAAGGAGCATGGCGCGCTGGAGCACACCATCATCGTTTCCGCCAGCGCCTCGGAATCCGCCGCGCTTCAGTACCTCGCGCCCTACACCGGCTGCACGATGGGCGAGTATTTCCGCGACCGCGGCGAGGATGCGCTGATCATCTACGACGACCTGACCAAGCAGGCTTGGGCCTACCGTCAGGTGTCCCTGATCCTGCGTCGCCCGCCCGGGCGCGAGGCCTACCCCGGCGACGTGTTCTACCTGCACTCGCGTCTGCTGGAGCGCGCTTCCCGCGTCAGCGAGAAATACGTGGAGGACTTCACCAAGGGCGAGGTGAAGGGCAAGACCGGCTCGTTGACCGCGCTGCCGATTATCGAGACGCAGGAAGGCGACGTGTCCGCCTTCGTGCCGACGAACGTGATTTCCATTACCGACGGCCAGATCTTCCTGGAGACGGGCCTGTTCAATGCCGGCCAGCGTCCGGCCGTGAACGCCGGCCTGTCCGTGTCCCGCGTGGGCGGCGCCGCGCAGACCAAGGCGATGAAGAAGGTGGGCGGCGGCCTGCGCCTGGATCTGGCGCAGTACCGCGAGCTGGCGGCGTTCGCGCAGTTCGCCTCCGACCTGGACGAGGCGACCCGCAAGCAGATCGAGCGCGGCAAGCGCGCCACCGAGATCCTGAAGCAGGACGAGAACCAGCCGATGACCGTGGCGCAGATGACGGCCAGCCTGTACGCGCTGAACAACGGCCATCTGGACGATGTGCCGGCGGACAAGATTCGCGACTTCGAGAAGGCCTTCCAGGCGCACCTGAAGTCCAACTACGCCGGCCTGATGTCCGATCTGGACGCGAAGCCCGAGCTGACCGACGAGGTGGTCGAGGGTCTGGAGAAGGCCATCGCCGACTTCAAGGCCAACGGCACCTACTAAGGAGAGCGCACCGTGGCATCGGCCAAGGAAATCCGGGGGCAGATCAAGGCCATCCAGAACACCGCCAAGATCACCAAGGCGATGGAGATGGTGGCGGCGAGCAAGATGCGCAAGGCGCAGGATCGCGTGCTGGACGCGCGCGCCTACGCCGAGGGCATCCAGCGCGTGATCGCCAACCTGACGCAGGCCCATCCGGAGTACAAGCATCCGTTCTTCGTGGCCCGCGACGAGGTCAAGCGCATTGGCCTGGTGCTCGTCACCACCGACAAGGGCCTGTGCGGGGGGCTGAACACGAACGCGCTGCGCCTGGCGGTGCAGTTCGTCAAGGAGCAGAAGGCGGAGGTCGAGGTCATCAACATCGGCCGTCGCGGCGGCGCCTTCATGCGCCGCGTGGGCGTCAACGTGGCCGGCAGCGTGGAGAACATTCCCGACACGCCGGAGCTGACCGACATCCTCGGCGGCGCCGATCTGGCCATCGAGAAATATCTCGAGGGCCATTTCGACGAGGTTTACCTGCTCTACAGCGAGTTCGTCAACACGATGACCCAGAAGCCGAAGGTGCAGCGGCTGCTTCCCTGCCCGCCGAGCGAGGAGCCCTCGCATCCGGGCTACTGGGATTACATCTACGAGCCCGAGGCGCAGATGGTGCTGGACGGCCTGCTGCGCCGATCATTCGAATCGCTGGTGTATCACGCGACGCTGGAGAACAAGGCCTGTGAGCAGTCGGCGCGGATGGTGGCGATGAAGAGCGCCACGGACAACGCCAACAGCCTGGTCAAGGACTTGCAGATTACCTACAACAAGGCCCGCCAGGCCGCGATCACGCAGGAACTGGCGGAGATCGTCGCGGGCAGCGCCGCGGCGCAGCAATGACGCAACCGTTTGAACGCATTTGAATAGAGAGGTCGAAACATGAATGTTGGAAAGATTGTACAGGTGATTGGTCCCGTGGTGGACGTCCGCTTCGAGTCGGGCGATTTGCCGGCCATCTACAACGCGCTGGTCATCGAGGAAGCGGGGCTGACGCTGGAGAACCAGCAGCATCTGGGCGACCGCACGGTGCGCGCCATTGCGCTGGGCTCCACCGACGGCCTGCGCCGCGGCATGGAGGTCAAGGACACGGGCGACGCCATCAAGGTGCCGGTCGGCAAGGCGACGCTGGGCCGCATCATGAACGTGCTGGGCACCGGCATCGACTTCGAGGGCGCCGAGGTGAACTCCGAGGAGCGCTGGCCGATTCACCGCCCGGCGCCGACCTTCGAGGAGCTGTCTCCGGCCACCGAGATCCTGGAAACCGGCATCAAGGTGATTGACCTGATGGCGCCGATCGCCAAGGGCGGCAAGGTGGGCCTGTTCGGCGGCGCGGGCGTGGGCAAGACCGTGAACATGATGGAGCTCATCAACAACATCGCCAAGGCGCACGGCGGCTATTCGGTGTTCGCCGGCGTGGGCGAGCGCACCCGCGAGGGCAATGACTTCTATTACGAGATGAAGGAATCCAACGTGCTGGACAAGGTGGCGCTGGTCTATGGCCAGATGAACGAGCCGCCGGGCAACCGTCTGCGCGTGGCGCTGACCGGCCTGACGATGGCGGAGTACTTCCGCGACGAGGGCCGCGACGTGCTGATGTTCATCGACAACATCTACCGCTACTCGCTGGCCGGCGTGGAGGTGTCCGCGCTGCTTGGTCGCATGCCGTCGGCCGTGGGCTACCAGCCGAACCTGGCCGAGGAGATGGGCCGCCTGCAGGAGCGCATCGCCTCGACCAAGAAGGGCTCGATCACGTCCGTGCAGGCTGTGTACGTGCCGGCCGACGATTTGACCGACCCGGCCCCGGCCACGACCTTCGCGCACCTGGACTCGACCATCGTGCTGTCGCGCCAGATCGCCGAGCTGGGCATCTACCCGGCCGTGGATCCGCTGGATTCCACGTCCCGCCAGCTCGACCCCAAGATCATCGGCGTCGAGCACTACGAGGTGGCGACCGGCGTGCAGCGCACGCTCCAGCGCTACAAGGAGTTGCAGGACATCATCGCCATCCTGGGCATGGACGAGCTCTCGGACGACGACAAGCTCATCGTGGCGCGTGCTCGCAAGATTCAGCGCTTCCTGTCGCAGCCGTTCCACGTGGCCGAGGTGTTCACCGGCGCGCCGGGCATCTACTGCTCGCGCGAGGACACCATCAAGGGCTTCAAGGCCATCCTCGAGGGCGAATACGACCACCTGCCGGAGCAGGCCTTCTACATGATCGGCTCCATTGATCAGGCCGTCGAGAAGGCCAAGAAGATGGAGGCCAAGGGGTGAGCACGATCAAGGTGCTGGTCGCCACCGCCGAGCGCGAGGTCTATCGCGGCGAGGCCGAGAAGGTGGTCGCGCCGGG
>JALVTX010000016.1 GCA_027035825.1 Mariprofundaceae bacterium | reverse complement strand
GCCCCGGCGCGCCGGCTTCGTCATCCATGTCCACAGCCCCTTGCTGTGGCGGCGCGCCGGGGCCCTGGGCCTGCCCGCCACCGCGCCGGAGGCCGCCTATGGCACCCCGGCGATGGCGCGCGAGGTAGAGCGCCTGCTCGGCCAGGCCAGTGGCGGTGAGGCCGGCGCCTTCAGCATGGGCGGCCACGAAGACGGGATCGTGGTCTTCGGCCCGAGCCCGGAGCAGGCCGGGCTGCGCCTGCTGCGCCTGTACCGGCGGGCCTGCGAAGGCCGGTCCTGAGCGGGTCAGACCCGGAAGCCGGCCTTGGCCAGCATGGCCAGATCGATGCCGCCGCTGTCGGGCTCCGCCGCCCGCTCGCCCAGCAGAAGACGCTCCAGGTAGCGCGCCACCAGGTCCACCTCCAGATTGACCTGCCGGCCCGGGCGGTACTCGTCCATGATGGTCTCCTGCAGGGTGTGCGGCACGATGTTCAGATCGAACAGATCACCGCTCACGCCGTTCACCGTCAGGCTGGTGCCGTCCACCGTGATCGAACCCTTGTGCGCGATGTAGCGGGCCAGCTCGCGCGGCGCGCGGATGCGGAAACGCACCGAGCGCGCGTCATCGCTGCGCTCGACCACCTCGCCCAGCCCGTCCACATGGCCGGAGACCAGATGCCCGCCCAGCCGGGTCTGCAGGGTCAGGGCCTTTTCCAGATTGACCCGGCTGCCCGGCTTCAGCCCGCCCAGCGAGGTCAGCGACAGGGTCTCGTTGGAGACATCGGCGGCAAAGCCGTCGCCCGGCAGTTCCACCGCGGTGAGACAGACCCCGTTGACCGCGATGCTGTCGCCCAGGGCCACGTCCGACAGATCCAGCCTGCCCGTCTCGAGGTGCAGACGCAGATCGCCTCCGCGCTGCTCGATGCGCCGGATGCGCCCCACCGCCTGTATGATGCCGGTGAACATGATAGATTCTCCTCTACCAGGCTGTTGAAAATAGCTTCGATTTCGCCTCGTTTTCACCGGAGGGGAGAATTCGAAGCCCATTTTTTCGAGCTGAGTGGTCCCGCGATGCCCATTTCGCTGGAAAAAGCGATTTCCAGGCACACTGACCCCTCGACACGTTTCCCGTCACCATGCCATCGTCCCCGGATTGCGCATTCGAGCCAGGTTGTAGGCGGACATGGCCAGCACGAACTGGAAGTCCAGCTTCTCGCGCCCCACAAACCGGCTCTTGCGCATCCCGCCAACTGTCTCGGCCCAGCCAAAGCATTCCTCGATCCGTTTGCGGAACCGTTGACTCATGGCGTAGCCAGGATGGCGGGTGGTGCGTCCATCGATGGCCGATGAACGGTTGCTTGTGTTCTGTGCGACATGCGGTGTCACGTTGGCACAACGCAGTGCATCCACACAGCCCTTGGTGTCGTAGTTTTTGTCCGCGCCCAGTGTCACGCGACGCGTGCCGCCGAGCGCTTCGACCATATCGACTGCAGCCTCCCGTTCAGCCATGCCGGTTGCCTGTGTGACCTGGGCATCCACGACCAGGCCATTGCGGTTCTCCATCAGCGGATGCCCCAGATAGGCCAGCTTTGCCGCTGTCCCCTTGCTCTTTCTGAACAGCAGGGCATCGGAGTCACGGCCATAGTCGGAGTAGAGGGCATTGAAGTCCGCATCGAGTTCCTTCAGTGCCGCATCGACCATGGCCCGTATCGGGCGCAATGGATGGTCCTTCGGCACTCGCGATTCCGGGCTAACCGTGCTGAACAGGGAATCTTGCTGAATATCCGGGCCTCGCATCGTGTCGCTTGTCCTTTTTGCTGCCTTACCGGTATCTTCCGCTTCAGCGGGCGAATTTCAACAGCCTTGTATATCCAAAAAGCAGTATGTTGAGGCTCGGGAGAGGTAGATCGACACAGCCTTGGTGATCACGCCGTTAGCAGCACGGGTCGCCTCCCCCTCATCTGACCACAACCCGAACAGTTGCCTGGGCCAAGAGCCCGTATCCTCGCAAGAATGGGAGATCAGATATGAGCCTCAATGAAAGGATTGCAGTTGGAATTGATGTAAGCAAGGCCAAGCTGGATGTTTTCCATGGGAGACTTCAGCAGCACAAGGAGTTCGAACATTCCCCTGCCAGCATAGCCGAGTTGATCGTGTGGTTGATCGAGAGTGGCCCCATTGCCCTGGTGGTCCTGGAGGCCTCAGGAGGTTACGAAATGGATGTCTGGCAAGCACTATGTGACGCCAACGTCCCTACTGCCCGGATCAACCCGAAGCGGGCGAGAGATTTCGCTCGGGCATTGGGGCTGTTGGCCAAGACCGACAAAATCGACACTCGTGTGCTGGCACTGTTTGGTGCCACCTTGTCGATAGAGCCGGACCAGCTAAAAGAGAAGGCCTTGCAAGAGATGGAGGCTTGGCTGACGCGGCGCCAACAGTTGATCGAAATGCGGGTTGCTGAACAAAACAGGAGACGCCAGGCACCCAAGGCCGTTCAAAAGCGGATCGATTTGCACCTGCGGCAGTTACAGTGGGAAATCGACCGTATAGACGACTACTTGGCTGAGCAGATCCAGCAGCACCCGGCTTGGAACGAGAAGCTTGCCTTGCTCGACAGCCTCAAAGGCGTAGGCGCCAATACGCGTGCTTGGCTGATTGCCGCATTGCCTGAGTTAGGGCAGTTGAATCGGCGTCAGATTGCGGCCTTGGTGGGGCTGGTTCCCATGGCCCATGAGTCAGGCACCTACAAAGGCCGACGACGCATCTACGGTGGACGTTCGGCCGTTCGTACGGCGTTGTTCCTGGCGACGCTCTCAGCGGTCCGCTACGACCCTCGCATGAAAGATTTCTACCAGCGCCTGGTGCGGGCGGGGAAGCCTAAGAAAGTCGCCCTGGTCGCTGCCATGCGCAAGCTGCCGACCATCATCAACGCAGTGTTTCGAAGTGGTGAGCCTTATCGCGTTCTCCAGGCCGATTAGCCGACTTCGAAAACACAGTTGCTGCTAAACACAGTTGTTGCTTGTGCTTCACTC
>JALVTX010000015.1 GCA_027035825.1 Mariprofundaceae bacterium | reverse complement strand
CGAGCAAGGCCAGCGGCGAGTGCTGGAAAATGGTGGCCAGCACCACCACGGGCTTGCCCCTGGCGCGGTACGGGAGCGCGCCGGCATCGGCCACCGCATAGGTGGCGCCGCCGCGCAGCAGGGCGTCTATTGGCGATTGTCCTGGCCCGCCCTCGATCAGGCGGACGTTCAGTCCCTCCTCGGCGTAGAAGCCCTTTTCCAGCGCCGCGTAATAGCCCGCGAACTGAAACTGGTGCCGCCATTTGAGCTGGATGCTGATTTCATCCGCCAACCCGAAGGAAGGAAATGCAAGGGGAAGGAGCAAAAAGAACGCCGCGCGCAAACCCATGACCTTTTGTTTAGACGCCCGCGCGCGGGGGCGCAAGGAGAAATGTCGGCGCGTCAGCTATCGAAGGCCAGCACCTCCGCCGGGAACACCGGGCCATCCACGCAGACGCGGCGGTAGTGCTCGCCGTCGTCCTCGCGCGTCTTCACCACGCAGCCGGCGCAGCCGCCGATGCCGCAGGCCATGTATTCCTCCAGCGAGAGCTGCGCCGGCAGATTCATCCCGGCGGCCAGGTTCGCCACGGCGGCGAGCATCGGGTGCGGGCCGCAGGCCAGCAGCGTGCAGCGCGCCCGCTCCCCGGCTTCCAGCGAGGCCAGGTAGCGGCGCGCCAGTTCCGGCGCGTGCCCCGCAAAGCAGCCATAGAGGCCGGCGTTCGAGGCCAGCCGGCATGGCACGCCGCGCTCCTCGATGGATTCGATGGCCAGGATGGTGTTGCCCTCGATGCCGGGCAGCAGGAATTGCGAGGGCTTGAGCGCGAACGGAAACGGCGCCTCGGAGCCGGCGAAGAGCACGACATCGGCGCGGCCGGCCAGTGCGGCGGCGGCGAAGATCATCGGCGGGATGCCCACCCCGCCGCCGATGAGCACGTAGCGGCGCGATGTGTCGGAGAGGTCGAACGGGCGGCCGATGGGGCCGAGCATGGCCAGGCGCTCGCCTGGCTGGCGCTCGGCCAGCTCGCGCGTGCCCGCGCCCACCGTCTTGTAAAGCAAGTCCACCGTGCCGCGCGCGGGATTGGCCAGCATGATGGAGATGGGCCGGCGCAGCGGGCGGCAGGCGGAGACGCGCAGGTGCACGAACTGGCCGGGCTTCGCGACGCGCGCCGCCTCGGGCGCGGCCAGGCGCAGGATGTGCTGCCCGCCCGCATGGTGAGCATGCGCACGCACCTCGGCCTCGGTTTCGAAGACGGTGGCCTTGTTCGATGGCGGTTGCGGTTGCATGGCGGCGGAATCGGTCACGCCGTATCGCCTTCGGCGGTCAACAGGGTGAACGGCGCGCCGCTGGCCGCCCGGCGGTCAAAGGTGAGCACGCCGGAACAACCGGCGTCCAGCGCGGCATGGCCGATCAGCAAGTCGGCCAGATCGCGCGCATCCTCGCGCGCCGCATGCAGGCAGCGATCCAGCGCATCCTGCCGATCAAACGCCAGCACCGGCATCAGCATCAAGCGGTGCAGGGCATCGAGAATGTCCTTTCGCCCGATGTCATAAACGGATTGGAGCACCCAGATGGTTTCAAGCACCACGGGCAGCGGCACGAAATACGCGCGCCCCTCGGCTTCCGCCTGCTTCAACAGCTTGCGAACCTGGCCGGCCTGAACGGGATCGTCCGCCACCAGAAACCGAACCAGAACATTCGTATCCAGCGCCTGCATGCGCAATCAGCGGCCGTCGCGCATCCGGCGACGAATGCCCTCGTCCATCTCCTCCGGGCTGACTTTCCGGCCTTTTGCCGCCCGGCCCAAGCAGCCGAACACCTCGTCCACGCCGCGCGTCACGGGCCGCAGCACCACCTCGTGCTCGCCATGCAGCGAAAACACGACCTTGTCTCCGGCGCGCAAGTGCAGCTTCTTGCGCACGGAAGCGGGGATCGTCACTTGCCCCTTGCTGGTCAGCGTGGCCGTTGGCATGGGTCGCCTCCTTACCTTTCCAAGATTTCCTTACGGTAGGCCAGGGAATGACGCCCGTCAACGGATGCCGGCCATCAACTTGCCCTTGCTGAACACCAGCCGCCCGTCCTTGATCGTGTGCACGACGCGGCCGGTCATCGTCTTGCCGTGCCAGGGCGTGTTTTTGGACTTCGAGAACAGCTGCTCGCGCTCCAGCGTCCAGGTCGCGTCCGGGTCAAAGATGCAGACATCGGCGCGCGCCCCTTCCGCCAGCGTGCCGGCCTCCAGCCCCAGCAGTCGGGCGGGGTTCACGGTCATCCTGGCCAGCAGGTCGGGCAGATCCAGCACGCCGTCGCGCACCAGCCCGAGCGAGACCGGCAGCATCGTCTCCAGCCCGACGATGCCGAAGGCGGCGCAGGCAAGCCCGCATCGCTTGTCGTCCTCGTGGTGCGGCGCGTGGTCGGTGGCGATGACCTCGATCGTCCCGTCCGCCAGGCCCTCGATGACCGCCTCGCGGTCGGCTTCGGTGCGCAGCGGCGGGTTCATCTTGGCGTTGGCGTTGTAGGCCAGCACCTCCTCCTCGGTCAGCGCAAAGTGGTGCGGCGCGGCCTCGGCGGAGACGGCGAGCCCCTCGGCCCGGGCCTCGCGCACCAGCCGCACGGCGCCGGCGGTGGAGATGTGGGCCACGTGATAGCGGGCGCCGACGCGGCGCGCCAGCATGATGTCGCGCGCCACCATCGCGTCCTCGCCCTCGGCCGGCATCCCGGTCACGCCCAGTTGCGTGGACACCCAGCCCTCGTTGACGCAGCCGCCCCGGGTCAGGTGAATGTCCTCGGCGTGCTGGATGACGAGATAGCCGAAGGTCGAGGCGTATTCCAGCGCCCGGCGCATCACGCCGCCGTGCCAGACGGGCATGCCGTCGTCGGAGAAGGCCACGCAGCCGGCGCGGGCCAGCTCGCGCATCTCGGTCAGCTCCCGCCCCTCGAGGTTGCGCGTGACGGCGCCGATGGGCCGCACGTCGCACAGCCCCACTTGCCGCGCCCGCTCGACGACCTGGCGGACGACGCCGGCATGGTCGAGCCGGGGATGCGTGTTCGGCATGCAGC
>JALVTX010000014.1 GCA_027035825.1 Mariprofundaceae bacterium | reverse complement strand
TTGGACTTCAGGTAGTTCAGCAGATTGCGGCGGGCGCCCACCATCTTCAGCAGCCCGCGGCGGGAGTGGTGATCCTTGTGGTGGGTCTTGAAATGCTCGCTCAGGTGATTGATGCGGGCGGTCAACAACGCCACCTGCACCTCGGGCGAGCCCGTGTCGCCCTCGTGACGGGCGAACTTGCTGATGATTTCGTTCTTCTGTTCCAAATCCAACGGCATGAATCCAGCTTTCCTTTGTGTTTTATTCCTTCGTTGTGGGCGGCGAACCTTAGCGTTGCGACGCGGGCCTTGCAACACATCCCGAGCCGGCCGGGCCAGCTTGCCTTCCGCCGCCACCCGATGCTATGGTTCGACGCATGAAATGGGTCGCATTCGCCGCCGTCGTCTGCCTTCAGCTCTCGACTTTCGCTTGCGGGCTGGACGCCTATGCGCACCATCTGGACGGGTACGGCGCTACCGTGGCGACCGAGCGACATCCGGCGCCATCGCATCATCAACAGAAGGGAATGGATCACCCCTGCGAGGTGCATGCCGCCCATGTGTTTGCCGACATCGCCTCCGCTCCAGTCATCGAGCAGCACGAGCCGGACAGGGACTGGCCGCCGATGCGAGGCATGCGCCTGTTCTCTTTTCCCGTTTCCATCGAACACCCTCCTACTGCCTGAACTTCGCGTGACGCACCCGGACTGACGCATCCCTCTTGATCCGTCTTGAGGGAAGCGCGTCCGTCCGCACCGTCGCGCGGCCATCGTTCCAACTCACCAACCCAAACCGCCATCGCGCCCCTGACACGATGGCCCGGAACGAGCAGGAGGACAACGTGCGAAATCATCTGAAGGCGCTCGGCGCCGCATGGGCTGTCTTGGCCCATGCCGGGCTTGCCGGCGCAACCACGCTGGAACAGGCCATGGAGATGGCCGCCAGCCAACATCCGCAAACCCGCATCGCGAACCTTCGCGTGCAGGCGGCGGGCGGCATGGCCGACGAGCAGGCAGCCTACGCCCACAATCCCGTCATCGCCGCTGAGCCGCAACGCCGCGCCCTCGCCAATGGCGGACATACGAACGACTACTATCTCTCGCTATCACAGGGCATCGAGATCGGCGGCAAGCGCGGCTACCGACGGGAAGCCGCGAAAACGGCGCTTGAAATCGCCCGGGCGGAAGCGGAAGCAGCCCGCCAGCAGCGAATGTTCGATGCAGCCGCGGCCTACGTGGACTTCTATTACGCCGAGCGCTCGCTGAAGCTGCATCAGCAGGTAGCGGACATGTATCGCACGATCGTGGCCGGCATGAAGCGCCGCAGCAGGGTTGGAGAAAACAGCCGCCTGGACGTGAACCTGACGCAGGCCGCCTACGCATCCAGTCTCAATGCGCTGACGCTCGCGCGACAAGCATGGAATCAGCGCCGGGCGGCCCTTGCCACGGCCATCGGACGAGAAGCCGCCATGCCGCTGACTCCGCTTCCGTCCATTGCATCCTGGCCCCGGCCGCCCACGGACTGGACGCGGGCCTGGACGCAGCGTCCGGACATGCGGGCCATCCGCCTCCGCCAGCGCGAGGCGGAAATGCGCATGAAGGAAGCATCCGCCAGACGCATTCCGGACATCGAGCTTTCCGCCATGGTGGGGCGTGAGGCCGGCGACCGTCTGGTGAAGCTCGGGCTGTCCGTTCCCCTGCCCGTGCTCAACGCCCATCAGGGCGCCTATCGCGCCGCCGTGGCCGACCAGGAGCGCGCCCGCGCCGAGCTGGAATGGCGTCGGCAACGCCTGCAATTCGAGGTGGAAACCGCGCTGCGCGACGCACGCGAGACGGCACGGGCCGCGCGGGCGGTGCTGGATTCCTCCATCATCGAGGATTCCCGAGCCGCGATCCGGCTGGCGCGCAAGGCATGGGAAGCCGGCGAACTGGAGCCGGAGGACATGGTATTTCGCGTGCGTCAGGCGGTGAACGCCATCGTCTCCTCGCTGGAAACCCTGCGCCTGGCCTGGCACGCCCGCATTCGCCTGGCCCGCGCGTTCGGCCAACCCGATCTCATCATCCAAGGAGTGAAACCATGAACCGCATGGCCCTCTTGCTGCCGGGCATCATCCTCGGCCTCGCCTGCGCCACGCCGGCGCATGCCCACGACCACCAGGACGTCAACGAGCAGGCGCGCCACGCCGACGCCCACGAACAGGCGCAGATCCGGCTGACACCCGAACAGATGCGTCGCGCCGCGCTGCGCATCGAGGCCGTGAAGCCGCGACCCGTCCCCCGCGTGCTGCGCGGGCCCGGCGTGGTGCGCTACAACGCCTACCGCCTGGCTGAAATCACCACGCTGACCGATGGCATCATCATCGCGCGCGAGGCACGCCTTGGCGATCATGTGAAAAAGCAGGCGCCATTGCTGACGCTGCGCAGCACGGCGCTGGCGCAAATCGAGGCGGAATGGCTCCGCGCCCGCGCCGACTACCGGAAGAACAAGCAGGAATTCGACCGCCTCAGACCGCTGGCGCGCGACGGCGTGGTGTCCAAGGCCAGAATGCAGCGCGTGACCAGCGCGCTGGCCGCATCAAAGGCCCGGATGCTGGCGGCCAGCGCCACGCTCTCCGCCCACGGACTGGGCAAGGGCGACTTGAAGCGGCTGGAGCAAGGCAAGGGC
Organism: Mariprofundaceae bacterium; assembly: GCA_027035825.1. Classification (GTDB taxonomy): domain Bacteria; phylum Pseudomonadota; class Zetaproteobacteria; order Mariprofundales; family Mariprofundaceae; genus JALVTX01. The sequence goes on along the minus strand of JALVTX010000014.1, from coordinate 400 downwards.
TTTGGCCTCCTCGTATTGCGCGCGCCGATCGCGGGCACAGTGGTGGACGACACCGCCGTGCTGGGCCAGCACGTGACGCCGGGCGACCGCCTGATGCGCATCGCCGACGAGGACACGCTGTGGGTGGAGGGCAACCTGCCGCCGGATCGGATTTCGGCGCTGGCCATCGGCGCGCACGCGATGGTCGAGACCAACGACAAGAGCGTCCGGGCATCTGCCCGGGTCATCGCGTTCCATCATGAACTGGACGCCGCCACGCGGACGGCCGTGGTGCGCATGCAGGTGGACAACAGCCAGCACCGGCTGCATCCCGGCATGTTCGTGAATGCGGAACTGAGCGTCGGCGCGGCGGACAAGGCCCTGCTGCTCCCCGCCGAAGCCGTTCAGCGCCAGGGCGTGG
>JALVTX010000013.1 GCA_027035825.1 Mariprofundaceae bacterium | reverse complement strand
GGCGCTGGTGGTGCCGGCGCGCGAGGCCTGCGAGGACTGGGCGAAGAGCGAAGGCCTGCCGGACACGCCGTGGGAGGAACTGGCCACCTCCGGCATCCTGCGCAAGCGATTGCAGACGCGCATCAGCAAGCGCCTCAAGGGACTGGCCCAGCATGAACAGGTGCGTCGCATCATGCTCTGGCCCGAACCGCTCACCATCGAGGACGGCCTGCTCACGCCGACGCTGAAGATCAAGCGCCGCAAGGTGTATGAACGTTTCGGCGATGAGCTGGAAGCGCTGTACGGGGGATAGACACCAAGCGAATGCGATGCGTCCCGGCTTTGCCGTGACGCACCGCCAAGCGTCACGCCTTAATCCCGGAAGTTCACGAACTTCAGCGGCCGGTCGGCGTCCATTTCGCGCACCAGCGCGATCGCCGCCTGCAAGTCGTCGCGCTTCTTGCCGGAAACGCGCACCTGGTCGCCCTGAATGGCGGCCTGCACCTTCATCTTCTGCTGCTTGATGCGCTTGACGATCTGCTTCGCCAGTTCCTGGCTGATGCCCTGCTTGATGCGGATGACCTGCCGCTTCGCGCCGCCGCTGGCGTCCTCGATGGGGCCGTAGTCGAGGCATTTCGGGTCGAGATTGCGCCGCGCCATGCGTCCGCGCAGGATCTCCGCCACCGTGTTCACCTTGTAGTCGTCATCGCCAATGATGGTGATCGCGTCGTCCTGAAGCTCGATGCTCGAACAACCGCCCTTGAAGTCATAGCGCGTCGTGATTTCCTTGCGCGTCTGGTTCACCGCGTTGTCCATTTCCTGCATGTCGGTCTCGCAGACGATGTCGAAGCTGGGCATTTTGCGCCTCCCGTCACATTTTCGATTGAATGGCAGCCTAGAATCGCCGCCCGGCCTTTGACAAGCCTCGCGTTTGTCTGAAGCATGCGAAAATCACGGCAGTTTCCGCCAGGGGTCGGGCAGTCTTGCCCCGCCCGAGCGCGACAAATGCCGCATTGGAGGACCCTTGCAGGAACGCTTGCAGGCACACGGACCGATACGCCGCGATTTCGCATCCAGCATCGAGGCGCCCGCGGGCGCCAGGGTCGCGGCGGGCCGCCGCGATCCGTCGAAGCCGAACCGGCGGCATGTCCGCGTCGGCGCGGCCGCGGCTGCCGCGTTGACCCTGGGCCTGATGGCCCTGGCCGGCGGCAAGCCCGTGGTGGCGGACACCGAGCCGCCCACGCGCGAGGAATGGCTGCAAGCCGCCGCCCCGCCCGCGCCGAGCGCTCCGGAGCGCCGGGTGGAGCGGGTGCGGGCCGGCGACGCGGCCGTGAGCGTGCTCTCAAGGCTCGGGTTCCCGCTGGCCGAGGTCACGCGCATGCTGGCGGCCGCCAGGCCCGCCTACGACCTGCGCCGCATCGTGGCCGGCCACCGCTTCGAGCGCGTGGACGCGGGCCAGGCGACGGAGGTGTTCTACGACGTGGATTCCCGCCGCCAGCTGCGCCTGCGCGAGGCGGATGGCCGCTGGCGGGCCGCGCTGCTGCCGCGCGTGGCGACCACGCGCGAGACGGTGGTGGCCGGAGAAATCACCGACAGCCTGTTCGCCGCAGCCGCGCGCGCGGGGCTGGACGAGCGCACGACCATGAATCTGGTGGACATCTTCGCCTGGGACGTGGATTTCGTGCGCGACCTGCGGCCGCATGATTCGTTCCGCGTGCTGCTTTCCGAGCAATACGACCGCGAGGGCCGCCTGCTGGGCCGCCTCATCGAGGCCGCCGAGTTCGTCAACCAGGGCCATGCCTATCGCGCCATCCGCTACCGGCTCCCCGACGGCCGGGTGGAATACTACGCCCCGGACGGGCGCAGCATGCGCAAGACCTACCTGAAGGCGCCGGTCAAGTTCACGCGCATCTCCTCGCGCTTCTCGCTGGCGCGCAAGCACCCCATCCTCGGCTACACGCGCGCCCACCGCGGCGTGGACTACGCCGCCCCCGCGGGCACGCCCATCCACGCCGTGGGCGACGGCCGCGTCGCCTTTGCCGGCTGGAAGGGCGGCTATGGCCGCTTCATCCTGATCCGGCACACGAACCGCATGCACGCCACGGCCTATGGCCACCTGAGCCGCATCGCCCGCGGCATCCGGCGCGGCGCGCGCGTGCGCCAGGGGCAGGTCATCGGCTACGTGGGCATGAGCGGGCTGGCCACCGGCCCGCACCTGCATTTCGAGTTCCGCGTGCGCGGGCGGCCGGTCAATCCGCTGACCATCAAGCGCACGCCCGCCAGGCCCGTGCCGGCCAGCCAGATGGCCAGCTTCCGAACGCTGGCCGGGCAACGGCTGGCCCGCATGGAACAAAGCCCCACCCTCCTGGCATGGGAGTGAACATGAGCGCAAAACCCCGTCTCCAGCCCGGCAGCCCGCCGGCGCACGAAACATGGATTGCCGCCGCGCGGCGCGTGCTGGCGGCCGAGCGCGACGCCATCGACGCCGTGGCCGCGGCGCTGGACGAGGACTTCTGCCGCGCCGTGGCCCGCATCCTGGAGCTGGAAGGCCGGCTGGTCGTCGTCGGCATGGGCAAGTCCGGCATCATCGCCCGCAAAATCGCCGCCACCTTCGCCTCCACCGGCACGCCGGCCTTCTTCGTGCACGCAGCCGAGGCGCAACATGGGGACCTCGGCATGATCACGCGGCAGGACGCGGTGCTGGCGCTCTCCCACAGCGGCGAGACCGACGAGGTGGTGCGCCTGCTGCCGACCATCAAGCGCATGGGCGCAGGGCTCATCGCCATCACCGGCAATCCCCGCTCAACTCTGGCCAGGCATGCGGACATGGTGCTGCACGTGGACGTCGCGCGCGAGGCCTGCCCGCACAACCTCGCGCCAACGGCCTCGACCACGGCGGCGCTGGCCCTGGGCGACGCCCTGGCCGTGGCCGTGCTGGAGCAGCGCGGGTTCAGCCCCGAGGATTTCGCCCGCTTCCACCCGGCCGGCAGCCTCGGCCGGCGGCTGATGCGCGTGGGCGACGTGATGCACGCGGGCGACGCCATGCCGCTGGTGGTTGCCGACGC
>JALVTX010000012.1 GCA_027035825.1 Mariprofundaceae bacterium | reverse complement strand
TCGCCGCCACCGTGGCCGTGGCGACGCCGTGCTGCCCGGCGCCGGTTTCGGCGATGACGCGCCGCTTGCCCATGCGCCGGGCCAGCAGCCCCTGGCCGATGGTGTTGTTGATCTTGTGGGCGCCGGTGTGGGTGAGATCCTCGCGCTTGAGCCAGATCTGGGCGCCGCCGTTCTCGCGCGACAGCCGCGCGGCGTGGTACAAAGGCGTCGGCCGGCCGACGTACTCGCGCAGCAGCCGCATCCGTTCCGCCTGGAAGGCATCGTCGGCCCAGGCCTCGAAGAAGGCCTGTTCCAGTTCGGTCAGCGGGCCCATCAGCGTTTCGGCCGCGTAACGGCCTCCGAAACGGCCGAAATGGCCGCCGGCGTCGGGCGGATGGGTGATGGAACAGTCGTAGGCGATGTGCTCGCCCATGGCACTGGCTTGCGCGCTCAATCGTCGCTCCCTTCGCCCCGCCGCCCGTCCGCCGCTCTTACGGCGCGAACGAACCGGCGCAGCCTGTCGGCATCCTTCAGGCCGGGCATGGATTCCACGCCGGAGGATACATCCACCGCATCCCATTGGCGAATGGCCAGCGCCTCGCCCACGTTGTCCGCATCCAGCCCGCCGGCCAGGAGCAGCGCATGATCGTGGGTCAGCTCCTTCACCAAGCCCCAGTCGAAGCGTTTTCCCGCACCGCCCCAGACGCCCGGCGGCGCCTTGGCATCCAGCAGCACGGGGCAGTCGTAGGCCGGCAGGAGCTTCAGGTCATCGGGGGCGGAAACGGCGAGCGCCTTGATGACGCGGCGCTGCTGCGCCTCGCAGAACTCCGGCGATTCGTCGCCATGCAGTTGCAGCACGTCCAGCGGGCAGTGGGCGAGGGAGGCGTCAATCTCCTCCTGCGAAGGATTGACGAACAGCCCCACGGCCGTGATGAAGGGCGGCAGGGCGCGGATGATGGCGGCGGCATGCGGCGGCGGCACGAAGCGCGGCGATTTGTCGTAGAAGACGAAGCCCAGGGCGTCCACGCCCAGGCCGGCGGCCAGCCGCGCGTCCTCCAGTCGCGTGATGCCGCACACCTTGATGCGCGTGCGATGCATGTCCCGTTCCCGCATCATTGGGGCAGGATACGAATCCGGCGCGGATTGGGAAGCGCAACGCGACGCATGGCGAGTTGTTCGGAGATTCCCTAGAGTCCCGCGAATGAGCGACCATGTGATGAACACCTATGCCCGCTGGCCGGTGACGCTGGTGCGCGGCGAGGGCTGCCGCGTCTGGGACGATGCCGGCCGCGAGTATCTGGATTTCGTTTCCGGCATCGCCGTCAACACGCTGGGGCATGCCCACCCCAGGCTTGCGCGCGCGCTCTGCGATCAGGCAGGGCGCATGCTGCATTGCTCCAACCTGTTTCGCATTCCGGAGCAGGAGGCGCTGGCCGATCGGCTGGCGTCGCTGTCGGGGCTGGATCGCGTTTTCTTCTGCAACTCGGGCGCCGAGGCCAACGAGGCCGCCATCAAGCTGGCGCGCAAGTACTGGCACGACCGGGGCAGCCCCCGGCGCACCATCATCACCGCCACCCGTTCCTTCCACGGCCGGACGCTGAACACCCTGACCGCGACCGGCCAGGACAAGGTGAAGACGGGCTTCGATCCGCTGCCGCCCGGCTTTGTCCACGTGCCCTTCGGCGACATCGCGGCCATGACGCGCGCCGTGGACGACCATACCGCCGCCGTGCTGCTGGAGCCGGTGCAGGGCGAAGGCGGGGTGCACCCGGCCGACGCGGCCTGGCTGCGGGCGGTGCGCAAGCTGTGCAAGGATGCCGGCATCCTGCTGATGCTGGACGAGGTGCAGACGGGCATCGGCCGCACCGGCGCCATGTTCGCCTTCGAGCACGCGGGCATCCGGCCGGACGTGCTGACGCTGGCCAAGGGGCTGGGCGGCGGCGTGCCCATTGGCGCCATGCTGGCGCGCGAGGACGCGGCGGCGGCGCTGGGGCCGGGCAGCCACGGCTCCACCTTTGGCGGCAATCCGCTTTCGTGTCGCGCCGCGCTGGCGGTGCTCGATGTCATCGAGGAAGAGGGGCTGGTGGCCAACGCGCGGGAGCAAGGGGCGCGGCTCATGCTGGGGTTGAAGGCGCTGGCGCGCACGCGCCCGGTGATCGTGGACGTGCGCGGCGCGGGGCTGCTCGTGGGCGCGGAGCTGGCGGTGGATGCGGCGGAGATCATCACGCGCTGCCGCGAGGCGGGCTTGCTTTTGCTCTCGGCGGGGCCGAAAGTGTTGCGTTTCCTGCCGCCGCTGAATGTCACGGCGGCCGAGATCGACCGGGCGCTGACCGTGCTCGGGGAATGCCTGCCCGCGCAAGCCAAGGAGAGAGCGTCATGAGCGTGCGACATTTTCTGACCCTGCTGGACCTGGCGCCGGACGAGGCGCGGCGGGTGCTGGCCCGGGCGGTGGAGCTCAAGCGGATGCAACGGGAGGGCAAGCCGCACCGGACACTGGCCGGCAAGACGCTGGCGATGATTTTCGACAAGGCATCCACGCGCACGCGCGTGTCCTTCGAGACCGGCATGTTCCAGCTGGGTGGCCATGCGCTGTTCCTGCATTCGGGCGCGACCCAGCTCGGCCGCGGCGAGCCGGTGGAGGACTCGGCGCGCGTCATCTCCCGCATGGTGGACGCGGTGATGATTCGGACCTTCGCGCAGGAAACGGTGGAGACGTTCGCGAAGCATTCGCGCGTGCCCGTCATCAACGGCCTCACTGACCTCACGCATCCCTGCCAGATTCTCACCGACGTGTTCACCTACGAGGAGCATCGCGGGAGCATCGCGGGCAAGCGCGTGGCCTGGATTGGCGATGGCAACAACATGGCCCACTCATGGATCAACGGCGCGGTGACCTTTGGCTACAGCCTGGCCATCGCCTGTCCGCCGGGCTACTGCCCCGACGGCAAGCTGCTGGAGGCGGCGCGGGCCCTGGGCGCGGACGTGACGCTCACGGATGATCCGCTGGAGGCGGCGCATGACGCCGACCTCGTGACCACCGATGTCTGGGCCTCGATGGGGCAGGAGGAGGAGCAGGCCGA
>JALVTX010000011.1 GCA_027035825.1 Mariprofundaceae bacterium | reverse complement strand
GCGCGTGCTGAAAAAACTGCGCCGCCTGCGCCCGGACGACGCGCGGCCGGTGCTGATGCTGGCGCAAATCCTGGCCCAACGCGGCGATGCGGCCGCGGCCGAGCGCGCGCTGCGCGATTTCCTGGCTGGGCACCCCCATCACCTGGCCGTCAGCAACGCGCTGGGGCGGCTCCTCGTGCGGCAGAACCGCGGCCGCGAGGCCATCGCCATCTACGAGGACATCGCCAACACCACCGGCGGCAATCCCGAGGTGCTCATCGCCCTGGGGCTGCTCTACTACCAGCAGAAGGACTACGCCCATGCCGCCGAACGCTTCCGCGCGTCGCTCGCCCGCAAGCCCTCCGACCGGGCCCGCTACTACCTGGCCGCGAGCCTCGACGCGCTGGGCCAGGGTGATGCGGCGCGCAAGCTCTATCGCCAGATCGACCGTCGCTCGCCGGACTTCGCGCGCGCCCAGATGCGGCTGGCGGCGATGGACATCCAGGCCAACCGGCTGGACGCCGCCGAGCGGCGCATGCGCGAGCTGATTCGCGCCCATCCCGACGCCGCCGACGCCCACGCCCTGCTCGCCTCCATCCTGGTGCAGCAAAAACGCTTCCGCGAAGCCCTGAAGACGACGGAAACGGCGCTGGCCATCCCAGGCGCGCCGGCCGACCGCCTGCTGTTCGACCGGGCGGCGGCCTTCGAGGGGCTGAAGCGCTATGACGAGGCGGCCCGAACCATCCGCAAGCTGCTCGACCGTCATCCCGACGACGCCGAGGCGCTGAACTTTCTCGGCTATCTCTATGCCGAGCAGGGCGCGCACCTGAAGGAAGCGGAGCGACTGATCCGGAAGGCGCTGAAACTGAAGCCGGGCAACGGCTACTACCTCGATTCGCTGGCCTGGACCTACTACAAGGAAGGTCGCTACCGCAAGGCCGCCCGCATCCAGAAACAGGCCGTGGCCAAGGTCTCGGACGACCCGGTCATGCGCGAGCACCTGGGCGACATCCTGTGGCGAACGGGCGACCATGACGGCGCACGCAAGGCTTGGCGACGGGCCCTCAAGCTGGGGCATGACGAGCCCGAGCGCCTGCGCAAGAAGATTGAATCGGGGCTGTAGCCGGGCCAGGCGCGCGGCGCCGCGCCTGACCTGCGTCGCGGCGCTGTTGTTCCTCTCCGCCTGCGCCACCGTCCACGCGCCCCGACCCGCGACAGGACGCGCGCCGGGGCTTGGCCCATGGCGCGAGGTGAGCGCGCGCATTGCCGTGCTGGACGGCGCGCGCGCCTGGCAGGCCATGCTGGACTGGCGGGCCAGCACGCCGGAGGCCGGACGCCTGCGCATCACCCACGCGGCCAGCGGAACCGTCGTGGAACTGCAATGGCAAGGCAGCATGATGCAATGGCGCGACAACCGGCATCCCGAATGGCGGCCCGTGAAGATGGAAACGCTCGCCGCGCGCGGCATCCTGCTGGCTCCCCGCGAGCTGGCCGCGCTGCTGCTCGGCCATCCCCCTGCTTCCTTCGCGCCCCAGGGCGCGGATGCCTGGATGCTGCGCCGCGACGGCGCCCGCATCCGCATCCATTGGGACGCCCGGCGCGCCCGGCTGGAGATGGCCGATCTCTCGCATGGCCGGCGGGCCGTGCTCATCATCATGGGCCATGACTGACGCCGCCCTTCGGCCAGCCTGGCCCGCGCCGGCCAAGATCAACCTGCACCTGCGCGTCACCGGCCTCGCGGCCGACGGCCGCCACACGCTGGACACCAGCTTCATGTTCGTGGACTGCGCGGACGAACTCACAATCCGCCCCGCCAGCGGACTTCGCGTGCGTTGCACGCAACCGGAGCTGAACGGGCCGGACAACCTCGTCTGGCGGGCGCTCGCGGCCATGCGCCGCCGCTTCGGCCGGGACGCGAGGGTGGATGGCGCGGGGATGGATGTCTTCATCCGCAAGCGCCTGCCGGCGCGAGCCGGGCTGGGCGGCGGCTCCTCGGACGCGGCCACCGCGATGCTCGCCGCCAACGCGCTGTGGGGCCTGAACCTCGGCGTGGACGAACTGATTGAACTGGCCGCGCCCCTGGGCGCGGACATCCCCTGCTTCCTGTTCGGTCGCGCCAGCCGCGCGCGCGGCATTGGCGAGCGGCTGGCACCGCTCGATGCCGGCCTCGCAACGGCGCTGGATGGGCGCCCCGTGCTGCTGGCCCGGCCCGCGGCCGGCCTGGCCACGGCCCGCGTCTTCGCCGAGTACGACCGCCTGGCCGAAGCAGGCGCGCCCGAGGGCCGATTGACCCCCCCCGAGGCGGCCGATACCATCCGCGCCGACGCCGCAGGCGGCGGGGAACCCCCGGAAATCGGGAGCATCCTTGGCCGAAACGACCTGGAGGAAGCCGCCGCGCGCCTGTGCCCGCCGCTGGCGGCGCTCCTTGCGCGGATGCGCGAGCTCGCTGGAACTGGCGGGGTCAGGACTGGCGGGGCCGGAGCTGATGAGACCGGAACGGGCGAGATGGAAGGCGCCTGGATGAGCGGCAGCGGCACGGCCTGCGTGGCGCTCGTCCCCAGCCTGGAGGCGGCGCGCGAGCTGGCCCGGGAGCTGGAACGCGAGGGCCTGGCGGCCTGGACGCATGCTGGGCGGCTCCTGGCCCGCCATCCGCTGCTTGCGGACGCGCCCGGCGGCGAAACGGCGGAGGCAGGATGAGATTGGGGCGTAGCCAAGCGGTAAGGCAACGGGTTTTGATCCCGTGATGCGCAGGTTCGAATCCTGCCGCCCCAGCCAGGTTTCGCCGGCGCGTCCACGGCGCGCCAGCGAAAGCACGGCACGAACTACGCACGCGAGGACTGCGCCGCATGATTGAGAAACGCTTCCGTCTCTTCTCGGGAACCGCCAACCCGAAGCTGGCCGAGGACATCGCCACGCACCTGGACATCCCCCAAGGCGAGTTGCAAATCCAGCGATTCTCCGATGGCGAAATCTTCATCCGCATCGGCGAGACCATCCGCGGCCTGGACGCCTTCTTCATCCAGAGCACGGCGGCGCCGGTCAACGACACGCTGATGGAGCTGCTGATTTTCCTGGACGCGGCCAAGCGCGC
>JALVTX010000010.1 GCA_027035825.1 Mariprofundaceae bacterium | reverse complement strand
CACCACGCCGATGCCCGAGGTGGCCAGCGCCAGCGTGCCCGATTCGAAGAAGAAGTAGTTCGACAGCCCCAGCACGATGATGGCCACCAGGCCCGTCCAGACGAAACCCTTGAGGAACGAGAAATCCTTGCGGGAGTAGAACACGTAGGCGGTCAGCGCCACGAAGGCCACGGCCGTGGTCATGAAGGCCTGGGCGACCAGCATGCCGGAACGGGCCGCCACCAGCCCCACCAGCGGCGCGATGCTCATGCCGGTGATGGCGCCAAAGCCCAGCAGCGCCACCAGGTTGAGCCCCGGCGTGTGGCGCACGCCCTGCACCGCGAAGATGCCGCCCATCATGATGAACAGCATCATCCACGGGTGCTGGAGCGGGAAGGCGAGCCCCTGGCTCAGCCAGGCGCCGACGGTGCCGGAGGCGACGCACAGCGCCAGCGCGCCGTAAGTGCGGCCCAGAAAGCCGATGCGCGCATCCACGTGGTCGGCGCTTTGAACATATCCCTGACTCATGTGCGACTCCTTCGTGCGTGTTGGGTAATGGGGTAGTGTGGTTGATACATGCTGACCGTGCCGCGAGTCAAGTCAACCGGCGGTTCCAAAGGCTTCAGAATGGATCGCGCGGCAGGCGATCGGGCCCGATGACCTCGACATCAATCACGTCGCCGCGCCCGCCCGGGGGCAGCGAACCCGGGGGCAGGAAACGGCGGATGAGCCAGCGCCGCACGGGCGGCACGAGCAGCAGGAAGCCCGCCGCGTCGGTGATGAATCCGGGCGTGAACAGCAGCACGCCGGCCAGCGCCAGGAGCGCGCCGTGGAAGGCGTGCTCGGCTGGAAGTTCGCCCATCGCCAGCCGGCGCTGGGCGTCCAGCAGCGTGGTCAGACCCTGCCAGCGGATGAGCAGGCCCCCGATGGCGGCGGTGAGCAGGCAGAGCAGGATGGTGTTCAGGCCCCCGATGCCCGCGCCCACGCGGATGAGCACGTACAGCTCCACCAGCGGCACGGTGACGAACAGGATGAAGAAGATTCTCAGCATGGCATGTCCTTGAGACTGTTCATGGGGTTGGGATGGCGAAAATGCAAGCGCGGGCTTCGGGCTTCGAGCCTCAATCCAGGCACAGGCTTGCCAGCGCCGCCACGCCCGTCTCCAGCGCCGATTCATCCACGTCGAAGCAGGGATGGTGCAGCGGGTAGCGGGTGGAGGGGTCGCCGCCCGTGCCCAGGCGGATGAGCGCGCCCGGAATCTCTTCGAGGAAATCGGCGAAATCCTCGCCGCCCATCGAAGGCTCCTCCAGCTCGATCAGCGGCGTTTCCGGCAGGTGACGGCCGAGCTTGCGCCGCACCAGGGCCATCACGCTTTCGTCGTTGGTCAGCACGGGAATGGCCTGTCGCATGTGAAAGCGCGCCACCGCGCCCCAGGTTTCCGCCGTCTGGCGAATGATGCGATCCATGCGCAGGCGGATCTCCTCGTGGGTTTCCGGGTGCAGCGAGCGCACCGTGCCCGAGAAGCGGGCGCAGCCCGGGATGACGTTGGCGGCGCTGCCGGCGTGAATCTGGCCGATGGTCAGCACGGCCGGATTCAGCGGGTTCACCCGGCGGCTGACGATGTGGTGCAGGGCCTGGATGATGTGGCTGGCGATGAGGATGACGTCCACGCACTCGTGCGGCCGCGCCGCATGGCCGCCGTGCCCCTCGATCTCGACGTCGAACATGTCCGCCGCGGCGCACATCGGGCCATCCTTCAGGCCGAGGCTGCCGGCGGGCAGCCAGGGATAGACGTGCAGCGCGTGGATGCGTTCGGGCCGGATGTCCCGGAACACGCCATCGGCCAGCATCGCCCGCGCGCCGCTGGCCGTTTCCTCGGCCGGCTGGAAGATGCAGGCCACGTTGCGGTTCAGAGCGTCGCGCATGGAGTGCAGCACGCGCGCCGCGCCGTAGAGCATGGCCGCGTGGGCGTCGTGGCCGCAGGCATGGGACACGCCATCCACGCCCGAGGCCCAGTCGCACTGCTTGCCGTTGGGGATGGGCAGCGCGTCCATGTCCGCGCGCAGCGCCACCCAAGGCCGCTCCGCGTCCGTCTCGATGCGCGCCAGAAGCCCGTGGCCGCCGATGCCGCGCCGGACGGGAATGCCTTCGGCCTCCAGCAATCCCGCGATGTGTGCCGCGGTTTGTTGCTCCTCGCCGGAAAGTTCGGGATGCGCATGCAGGTGGCGGCGCAGCGCGATGACATCGTTCATCACGCGCGCCACCCGCGCCGCCAGTTCACCCGCATGGGTGGATGGGCGCGCGGCGGCTTCGGGATTCATCGCTTGATCGGGTTCAGGCCGGTTCAACATCACTCCATCCATCCTGACGCATCCGGGCAATCATGTCATCCCAGTCGCTTGCCTGCTCGCGCAGGCGGCGCTGCCGGGCCGCGCCGTCGCCATGGGTGCGCCAGTGCGGCAGGCGGGCGCGCACGATGGTCACATCCTCGGGCTGCGCGCCCAGGGCCTCCAGCTTGTCCAGCCTGGCCTCCAGCCAGTCCAGCACTGGCGCCAGCGCCTCGGTGTCGGGGTCGATGATGGTGGCGTCCAGGCCGAAGCGACAGGCGCGCCAGCGGTTCTCGCGAATCAGCGAGGGATGGGTGCGCGGCCTGGGGCCAGCGCCGAGCGCGGCCATCGTCTCGGCGCGCACGTAGGCCACATAGGCCTCCGTGTCGGCGCGCGTGGCCGGCATGTCGCCCACGCGGATCTCCAGCGTGCCGAAATCCGGGTGCGGGCGCATTTCCCACCAGATATCGCGCACGGAATCGATGCTGCCCGTGTCCATGAGCCGGCGGGCGCAGTGCTCGAAGTCCCGCCAGTCCTCGAAGTAGAATGGCATGCCGCCCTGGCTCAGGCCCTCGAACACCTTGATGCGCGCCGATGAAAGCCCCGTGTCGTGCCCCGTCCAGAAGGGGGAGTTGGCAGAGATGGCAAGGAATACGGGCATCACCGGCAGCAGGCGATTCATGGCCGCGATGCAGGCGTCGCCCGAGGGCATGCCGACGTGCACGTGGATGCCGAAGATGTTGAAACGCCGCGCCATCCACCGCA
>JALVTX010000009.1 GCA_027035825.1 Mariprofundaceae bacterium | reverse complement strand
CCTACCAGGACCTCGCCATCATGGACGCCTGCCTCGAAACCGGCGTGCATTACCTGGACACGGCCAACTACGAGCCCCGCGACGTGGCAAAGTTCGAGTACAAATGGCAGTGGGCCTACCGCGAGCGTTTCGCATCCGCCGGGCTGATGGCGCTCCTGGGCAGCGGCTTCGACCCCGGCGTGACCAACGTATTCTGCGCCTGGCTGCAGAAGCACGAGTTCGACACGATGGATTTCGTGGACATCCTCGACTGCAACGGCGGCGACCACGGCCTGCCGTTCGCGACGAACTTCAACCCCGAGATCAACATCCGCGAGATCACGCAGAACGGCCGCTACTGGGAAAACGGCCGCTGGGTCGAGACGAAGCCGATGGAAATGCGCCACACGTTCGACTTCGAGGGTGTCGGCCCCCGCCGCATGTACCTGCTCTACCACGAGGAAATCGAATCGCTGGTGCAAAATCTCAACGGCGTGCGGCGCATGCGCTTCTGGATGACATTCGGCGACGCCTACCTCAAGCACCTGGAGGTGATTCACAACCTGGGCTTGGACGCAATCGAGCCCATCGACTTTCAGGGCCGGAAGATCGTACCGCTGGAGTTCCTGAAGGCCCTGCTGCCCGATCCCGCATCCCTGGGCCCGCGCACGAAGGGCAAGACGAACATCGGCGTCATCGCAAGCGGCACAAAGGACGGCCAGCTGAAAACCCGCTACATCTACAACATCTGCGACCACCAGGAAGCCTACCGCGAGACTGGCGCGCAGGCCGTCTCCTACACCACCGGCGTTCCGGCCATGATCGGCGCCAGGCTGATGATCGAGGGCGCCTGGATGCGCCCGGGCGTGTGGAACATGGAGCAGTTCGACCCCGACCCGTTCATGGCCGACCTGAACCGCCACGGCCTGCCATGGAAGATGGTCGAGACGGATATCGACATCGACGCCCTGCCGGAGTAGCGCTTGCAATCCTCATGAAGCATCAGCAAGTGTCGAGTTGATCCAGCGGGCTTTGCACGGCATCCAGGTTCCGTTGCAGCACATGCGTGTATATCTCCGTGGTCTTGGCATCCTTGTGGCCCATCAGCTTCTGCACCACCCGGATGTTCACGCCCAACTCCAACAGATGCGTGGCGAATGAGTGGCGCAGGGTGTGCGATGTCACGCACTTGGCGATGCCGGCCCTGCCGCGCGCGGAATAATGGCCCGAGACGACAATGGAGCTTGCCACGCATCGCTACGCGCCGTATAAACAAGCTCCATGAAGCGGGCGCCGCTTATCTCGCTGGTCGTCAGGCGCCTGTAGACTGGCAGTCTCACAATCCGAACGCGCAAAGGAAGCGAATGGCAAAGAGGAAGAACAGCAATAGCACCAATTCAGCTGCCACCGTCGGCTTCGAGCAGAAGCTCTGGGCCGCGGCCGACGCGCTGCGCAACAACATGGACGCGGCCGAGTACAAGCACGTCGTCCTCGGCCTGATCTTCCTGAAGTACATCTCCGACGCGTTCGAGGCCAAGCACGCAGAACTCGAAGCGCAGCGTGCCGAAGGCGCCGACCCGGAGGATCCCGACGAGTACCGCGCCGCATCCATCTTCTGGGTGCCGAAGGAGGCGCGCTGGGCGCACCTGAAGGCCAACGCCCCGCAGCCCACCATCGGCAAGCTCGTGGACGACGCCATGGCGGCCATCGAGCGCGACAACCCCTCCCTCAAGGGCGTGCTGCCCAAGGACTACGCCCGCCCGGGGCTCGACAAGGAGCGGCTGGGCCAGCTGATCAACCTGGTGAGCGACATCGCGCTGGGCGACCCGGCGGAGCGCGCCAGGGACACGCTGGGCCGCGTCTACGAGTACTTCCTCTCCCGGTTCGCCAGCGCCGAGGGCAAGAAGGGCGGCCAGTTCTACACGCCGACCCACGTGGTGCGCGTGCTGGTCGAGATGCTCGCGCCCTACAAGGGGCGGGTCTACGACCCCTGCTGCGGCTCGGGGGGCATGTTCGTGCAGAGCGAGCGGTTCATCGAGGCGCACGCGGGACGCATCGGCGACATCTCCATCTACGGCCAGGAGTCGAACTACACCACCTGGCGGCTGGCGAAGATGAACCTCGCTATCCGCGGCATCGACGCCCAGATCGCCCACGGCGACACCTTCCACAACGACGCCTTCCCCGACCTCAAGGCCGACTACGTGCTCGCCAACCCGCCCTTCAACGACAGCGACTGGCGCGGCGAGCTGTTGAAGGACGACAAGCGCTGGGTCTACGGCACCCCGCCGCCGGGCAACGCCAACTTCGCCTGGGTGCAGCACTTCCTCTGGCACCTGGCGCCCACCGGCATCGCCGGCTTCGTGCTCGCCAACGGCTCGATGTCCTCGAACCAGTCCGGCGAGGGGGAGATCCGCAAGAACATCATCGAGGCCGACCTGGTCGACTGCATGGTCGCCCTGCCCGGCCAGCTCTTCTACTCGACCCAGATCCCGGTCTGCCTCTGGTTCCTGGCCCGCGACAAGCGAAACGGCCGCTTCCGCGACCGCCGCGGCGAGACGCTCTTCATCGACGCCCGCAAGCTCGGCACGATGGTGGACCGCACCCACCGCGAGCTGACCGACGAGGACATCCATAGAATCGCTGGCACCTACCACGCCTGGCGCGGTGACAAGGACGCGGGCGAGTACGTGGACGTCCCCGGTTTCTGCAAGAGCGTGGGCGTAGAGGAGATCCGCAAGCACGGCCACGTGCTCACCCCCGGCCGCTACGTCGGCGCCGAGGCCCGGGAGGACGACGGCGAGCCGTTCGAGGAGAAGATGAAGCGGCTGGTGGCGCAGCTTCGCGAGCAGCAGGCCGAGGCGGCGAGGCTGGATGCGGCGATTGCCCGCAATCTGGAGGAGTTGGGGTATGGGGGGTGAGTGGATCGAACGGACGATCGGCGAAATCGCTGATATTGTCGGCGGGAGCACGCCTTCCACGAAGGACCCGAGCAACTTCGACGGCGATGTCCCTTGGCTGACTCCCAAGGATTTGTCCGGCCCTCATCCACGATATGTCTCCCACGGATCTCGTAACCTCTCGAAGAAAGGTCTCGAAAGCTGCTCTGCTCGGCTGCTCCCCAAGAACAGCGTACTGCTGTCCAGCAGGGCTCCAATCGGCTATGTCGCTATTGCGGCCAATCCAATCGCCACTAATCAAGGCTTCCGCAGCTTGCTTCTGCACGAGGAGTACGATCACGAATTCGTGTACTACTGGCTCACACACAGCACGGAGGTACTTGAAAGACATGCTAGCGGATCAACCTTCAAGGAACTCTCCGGGACCGCACTCAAGAACATTCGTATTCGTCTCCCACGTGACAAGGGCGAACAACGCGCCATCGCCCACATCCTCGGCACGCTGGACGACAAGATCGAGCTGAACCGGCGGATGAGCGAGACGCTGGAGGCGATGGCGCGGGCGCTCTTCAAGTCGTGGTTCGTGGACTTCGACCCCGTCCGCGCCAAGGCCGAAGGCCGCGTCCCCGGCCTCCCCAAACCCCTCGCCGACCTCTTCCCCGACTCCTTCCAGGACTCCGAGCTGGGGGAGATTCCGAAGGGGTGGCAGGTGAAGCCTCTTGGTGAGCTGTTTGAGGTAGGCCTAGGCGGAACGTGGGGGAAAGACGCTGAAACCGGGAAGTACGACACGCCCATTCGTTGCCTTAGAGGTATCGACTGCCACCACCTTGCGGAAGGTCAGGTGCCAGACGTCCCAACCCGTTGGGTGACAAAGAAACAGTGGGAGGCTCGCCGACTCCACGACGGAGTGATTCTTGTTGAGGGCTCCGGGTCGTTCTGTGGCCGGAGTCTCCTCTGGAGTAACGGCTACAACATCTTGTTCGGCAAGATGGTTGCATACAGCAACTTCTGCAAGCGACTTGATCCCCGATGCTCGCTGTCGGAGGCGGTGATCGGCTGGCAGTTCATGCGCAAAGCGTTTCAAGACGGCGAGATTCAGTCCTTCCGGACGGGGACGGCTTTCCCGAACCTAGACGTTCAGAGTGTTTTGGCAAACCTGCTGGTTTGCATTCCACCAAAGCCGATCGCAGATCAGTTCGCGAAGCTTTTTTGGGAATGCCGGCGCATTGATCTAGTGCGACAGACCCAGACTATCGCCGCCCTCCGCGACGCGCTACTGCCCAAGCTCATCTCCGGCGAGCTGCGTATCGAGGACGCGGAGCGGTTCCTACACGAGCGAGGCTTGGACGCATGAGCAGCCTGACCGAAACCGAAAAGCGTTACCTTGAAAAACTCCTGGGTATGGGCTCAGGCTATGTTCTCGACTACACAGACACGACTTTTGCAGAATTCTTCAACCGCCACAGGATCGATATCCACAGTCAGAGGTACCACAAGTACGGCACATCAAAGGCTAAGAAGCTACGGGCATTCTGGGATCAAGAACCGGATGATGTTGTCGCCCCCGTGTTGTCAGAGATGCTTGATTCCTATGTTACGATGTGTGAACTCAATGGCGAAAAGCCAGAACAAAACATCCTTAACAGATGCCGAGATATCGTTGCACGTCTGTCTGGAGACCAATCACCCGTCCCGGCTATTGCGGTCGATGAATTCCTGAAGCATGAATTCACAATACCAGATCTTCGCGACCTGCCTATTGAGGGGCAGGTCGTGGACCTTATTTCTGGCCGTTTGGATGAAGCACGCAGGGCACTTGCGGCGAATTGTCCTCTATCCGTGATCTTTCTATGTGGAAGCATTCTTGAAGGCGTGCTTCTTGGCGCAGCGCAGCGCCACCCAGAGGAATTCAATCGCGCGTCGTCCAGCCCCAAAAATTCCGAAGGAAAGGTCAGACCCTTTCACGAATGGAATCTTGCGCAACTCATCGACGTTGGGCATGACATCGGCTTGCTCAAACTGGACGTGAGGAAGTTCAGTCACGGACTACGTGACTTCCGGAATTTCATCCACCCCTACGCTCAAATGGTTTCAGGGTTTTCGCCAGATCAGCACACGGCCAAGGTATGCTTTCAAGTCCTGAAAGCTGCTCTGGCGAGCTTGGCCGGGAATCGCTGATATGCGCGACCTCACTTTCACCGAATCCACCGTCGAAGACGCCGCCCTCGCCTGGCTCGAGGCCCTCGGCTACGAGGTCAAGCACGGCCCCGAGATCGCAGCGGGCGAGCCGGGCGCAGAGCGCAGCGACCCGAACTACCGCGACGTGGTGCTTGAGGGGCGCCTGCGGCAGGCGCTCTCGCGGCTCAACCCCACGCTGCCGCCCGAGGCGCTCGACGACGCGTTCAAGAAGCTGACCCGGCTCGATGCGCCGTCGCTGCTGGAGCGCAACCGGGCGGCACATCGCATGCTGGTGGACGGCGTGACGGTGGAGTATCGGCGGCCGGACGGCTCGATCGCCGGGGATCAGGCGCGGGTCATCGACTTCGAGGATCCCGACAACAACGACTGGCTGGCCGTCAACCAGTTCACCGTTTCGGAAGGCCGGCACACCCGCCGGCCGGACGTGGTGCTGTTCGTCAACGGCCTGCCGCTGGCCGTCATCGAGCTCAAGAACCCGACCGACGAGAACGCCACGGTGTGGTCCGCCTGGCGGCAGCTTCAGACGTATCAAGCCCAGATTCCCGCGCTCTTCGCGACGAACGCGGCGCTGGTCGTCTCCGACGGGGTCGAGGCGCGCATCGGCGCGCTCGGCGCGGGCAAGGAGTGGTTCAAGCCCTGGCGCACGATCACCGGGGAGGGCGATGCGCCGGCCTCGATGCCCCAGCTCCAGGTGGTGCTGGAAGGGGTGTTCGAGAAGGGCCGCTTCCTCGATCTGGTGCGCCACTTCATCGTCTTCGAGGACGAAGGGGGCGGAAGGCTGGTCAAGAAGATGGCCGGCTACCACCAGTTCCACGCCGTGAGGGCGGCGGTCGAGGAGACGCTGCGGGCGGCGCGAATCGCGGCGGAAGACCAAGCGGCCGAGCCGGAGGGCCGCTACGAGGCCGGGCGCCGGCCCGGCGGCGAGCCCGGCGACCGCCGGGTCGGCGTGGTCTGGCACACCCAAGGCTCGGGCAAGAGCCTGACGATGGCCTTCTACGCCGGGCGCGTGATCCTGCATCCGGCCATGGAGAACCCCACGATCGTCGTCCTCACCGACCGCAACGATCTCGACGACCAGCTCTTCGGCACCTTCGCGCGCTGCCGGGATCTGCTGCGCCAGCCGCCGGTGCAGGCGGCCGACCGGGCCGACCTGCGGGAGAAGCTGAAGGTCGCCTCGGGCGGCGTGGTGTTCACAACCATCCAGAAGTTCTTCCCCGAGGAGAAGGGCGACCGCCACCCGGTGCTCTCGGAGCGGCGCAACATCGTGGTCATCGCCGACGAGGCCCACCGCAGTCAGTACGACTTCATCGACGGCTTCGCCCGGCACATGCGCGACGCCCTGCCGAACGCCTCGTTCATCGGCTTCACCGGAACGCCCATCGAGAAGACCGACGCGAACACGCGGGCTGTCTTCGGCGACTACATCAGCATCTACGACATCCAGCGCGCGGTGACGGACGGCGCCACGGTGCCGATCTACTACGAGAGCCGGCTGGCCAGGCTGGAGCTCTCGGAAGACGAGAAGCCGAGGATCGATCCGGAGTTCGAGGAGGCGACCGAGGGTGAGGAGATCGAGCGCAAGGAGAAGCTCAAGACCAAGTGGGCGCAGCTCGAGGCCATCGTCGGCTCGGAAAGGCGGATCAAGCTGATCGCCCGCGACCTGGTGGAGCACTACGAGCGGCGCTGCGAGGCGATGGAGGGCAAGGCGATGGTGGTGGTCATGAGCCGCCGCATCGCCGTGGAGCTGTACGGCGAGATCGTGGCCCTGCGCCCGGAGTGGCACGGGGAGAGCGACGAGACGGGTGTGATCAAGGTGGTGATGACCGGGTCCGCCTCGGACCCGCTGGAATGGCAGCCGCACATCCGCAACAAGCCGCGGCGGGAGGCGCTGGCAAGCCGCTTCCGCGACCCGAACGACCCCTTCCGGATCGTGATCGTGCGCGACATGTGGCTCACCGGCTTCGATGCGCCGAGCCTCCACACGATGTACATCGACAAGCCCATGCGCGGCCACGGGCTGATGCAGGCGATCGCGCGCGTGAACCGGGTCTTCCGCGACAAGCCGGGCGGGCTCGTGGTCGACTACCTGGGGCTCGCCGACGAACTGAAGCAGGCGCTGGCCACCTACACCGAGGCCGGTGGCACGGGGGAGACGGCGCTCGACCAGGCGGAAGCGGTCGCGGTCATGCTGGAGAAGGCCGAGATCTGCCGGGGCCTCTTTCACGGCTTCGACTGGAGCCCGTGGACGTGCGGCACGCCCCAGGATCGCGTCTCGCTGCTGCCGGCGGCACAGGAGCACATCCTGGCCCAAGAGGACGGGAAGGCGCGACTGCTGCGGGCGGTCACCGAGCTGTCGAAGGCTTTCGCGTTGGCGGTGCCGCACCCCGAAGCCCTCGCCATCCGCGACGAGGTGGGCTTCTACCAGGCGGTGCGCTCGGTCCTGGCCAAGAAGACGCCCGGCGAGAAGCGGACGGACGAGGAGCTGGAGCACGCCATCCGCCAGATCGTCTCGAAGGCCATCGTCTCGGACGAGGTGGTGGACATCTTCGCGGCGGCGGGCTTGAAGAAGCCGGACATCTCCATCCTCTCGGACGAGTTTCTCGCCGAGGTCCGGGGCCTGCCCCAGCGCAACCTCGCCGTCGAACTGCTGCAGAAGCTCCTGAAGGGGGAGATCCGGCAGCGCCGGCGACGCAACGTCGTGCAGGCTCGGTCCTTCGCGGAGCTGCTGGAGCAGGCGATCCGCAAGTACCAGAACCGGGCCATCGAGACGGCGCAGGTCATCGAGGAGCTGATCGAGCTGGCGAAGGAACTGCGGGAAGCGGAGCGGCGCGGCGAGAAGCTTGGATTGAGCGAGGACGAGGTCGCCTTCTACGACGCCCTGGAGACCAACGACAGCGCGGTGCGGGTGCTGGGTGACGAAACGCTGAAGCGGATCGCGCGGGAGCTCGTCGCGACCGTCCGCAAGAACGTCACCATCGACTGGACCATCCGGGAAAACGTCCGGGCGCAGCTCCGGGTGTACGTGAAGCGGATCCTGCGCAAGTACGGCTACCCGCCGGACAAGCAGGAGAAGGCGACGCAGACGGTGTTGGAACAGGCGGAGATCTTGTCGGAGGCGTGGGCTGCGGCATGAACCCTAACGAGCCGATGCAGCGGACCGGCCTTCGGCCGGACGCTGATCGGCGAGCTGTCAGCACTACGACCACCCCGTACCAATCAACCACTCCTGCATCAGACGCTTGATCTGGGCCTGGTATTTCACGCCTTCCTGCTCGCAGCGCTGGCGGAACGCCGCCAGCAGCGGCTCGGGCACCCGCAGGCTGATGAGCCTGGATTTCGCCGCACGGGCCGGCATCTGAAGCTGTCGAAACTCCTCCAGGAACCGTAGCGCCTGCTCCGGCGAAGCACTCTTGCACTGCTCGATATATTCGTCGCTGAAATGCTGCACCGGCCTCACCGCAGTCGCTCCAGCGCCCGGATGTCCTCGATGTCCTGCGGCCTGCCGGCCTTGCGCTTCATCACGATGAGCTCATCGATGGCCGCCACCTTCAGCGCCCGCCCGAAGGCCCTTTTTTCGACCGTGCCCATCCTCGATGCATCCTCCGTGATGAGGATATCCACCACCTCCAGCGGATTAACGGGGTTGCAGAATGACCATGCCTTCATGTTCCGTCTGGCAATGAACTCCTCCCGGAACCGAAAGACCTCCTCGGCCGTCACGGGCAGGCGCGGCGCAAGCCCAATGGAGGCCAACGCCTCCTCGCACCGCCTGAAGGTCTCGGCATCGAGCGCAATCGCGATATCCACGTCCACCGTGCCCCGCACGGCCCCGTGCAAAGCCAGCGCATAGCCGCCCACGAGCGCGTAGGGAACCTCCGCCTGCTCCAGAGCCTCGACCACCTTCAGGATGAACATGCCTGGAGTATAGATGTGTATATACACATGACAAGCACGCCGGGAAGATCGCACCGTTCACTGCTTCCGACCGGCCATGGATATGGATATCTTCCGGCCATGCCAACCGACCGTCTCCCCGACTGGATCAACACATGCCCATCCCCAGCCTACGTGCTGGAGGAAGAGAAACTGCTTGCGAACCTGGACGTGCTGGCGCGCGTGCAGCGCGAGGCGGACGTGAAGATCGTCCTGGCGCTGAAGGGCTTTGCGATGTGGGCCGTGTTCGACCGCATCAGGAAGGTGCTGCCCGGCGCCACGGCCAGCTCACTCTGGGAGCTGAAGCTGGCTGATGAAGAATTCGGCGGCGAGAAGCACATCTACGCGCCGGCCTACCGCGAGGACGAGTTCGCCGAGATCGCGCGACTTGCCGACCACGTCGTGTTCAACTCGCCTTCGCAATGGCGGCGCTTCGGGCGGACAGCGCTCGATGCAGACTGCTCCTGCGGGCTGCGCGTGAACCCCGGCGTGCGCGAGGTCGCGACCGAGATCTACAACCCCTGCCGCGCCGGCTCCCGGCTGGGCGTGCGACCCGAACAGCTTGCCGGCATGAATCTGGACGGCATCGAGGGTCTGCACGCGCATGCGCTGTGCGAGAACCTGCACGATGCGTCCATCCGCATGATCGACGCCTTCGAGGCGCGCTTCGCGGACTTCATCCCGCGCATGAAGTGGGTGAACCTGGGCGGCGGCCACCTGATGACGCATGCGGACTACGACGTGGAGGCGCTGATCGCGCGGCTGAAGGCCTTTCGCGAAAAGTGGAATGTCGAGGTCTATCTCGAACCGGGGGGCGCCGTGGCCTGGCAGGCGGGCGTGCTCGTGGCCAGCGTGCTGGACATCGTCGAGACCGACCGGCTGCCCGTGGCCGTGCTCGATGTCTCGGCCACCTGCCACATGCCCGACGTGCTCGAGATGCCCTACCGGCCGGACATCACGGGCGCGGGGCAAATCGGCGAGAAGCCGCATGCCTACCAGCTTGCCGGGCCCTCGTGCCTGGCCGGCGACATCATCGGCGATTATGCCTTCGATGCGCCGCTTGCGCCCGGCGACCGGCTCGTGTTCGAGGACATGGCGCACTACACGATGGTCAAGACGACGATGTTCAACGGCATGCGCCACCCGGACATCGGCATGCTGACCACGAGCGGCGAATACCGGCTGCTCCGCCGCTTTACCTACGAAGACTTCAAGTCGCGGCTGTCGTAGGGGATTCCTCCCTGACCTGCCAGTCGATGCCGAGTTCCGGCATCAGCGCCAGGAACGGATCGGGGTCGAGCTCCTCGACATTGACCATGCGGCCCACGTTCCAGTCGCCGCGCGCAATGAGCAGCGCCGCCATCACGGCCGGTCATTCAAAGGATGTATGAGCACCCCGGACGACAATTGCAGCGTTTTTTCTCCTTGACCAAGGTCAACGACCCATAATCAATGGTCAATTCTTCGCCACACCGAATATCTCTAGCGGCAACAATCTTTAAATAACCTTCAACCAAGCAGTTGGGAGTACATGAGTGATTGATATAATCAACACCCGACAAAATCTCCCTGTCGACAGGAACCAGAACATAAAGCCAACCGTCATCCACGGCCAAGTCTATCGCCTGTATGTCCTCATAGTCAGGAATATCCGCGCATTCTTCACTCATTCGAAACCGTCGAACAACCCCATCAAAAAAACCTATCAATGCTCCCTTCGCAATATCCTGTTCAACAAAGAATCCCTTTCCTTCGATGCAAGATTCTCGCACCACACCTTTTACAATGGTAAAAGACACGGCCACCTCCTTCCTGATTACGATGAAAAAATATCAAGAACATTTTTAATGGCGCTCCACAGGTCATCCAAATATATGAGCGCCGCCACCAAGGCTGCGAGACATGCCTGCACCAGCGGCGTCAATCTGATAATGAGCTCACCGTTCTCCCATGCCATGAATTTTCTATTCACCATTTTCACAGGGCCAACCCTGTTGAGGGCCCTAGTCAATTGTGCATCTTCCAACCATTGAATAGCGGCAAATAGGGAAAAGGCTGCATCCTCCAGCCTGAAGCCGTCGTCATCACAAATCTTTTTGAAGCTCTCGCATATGCCCTCGATTATCTTCTTCGCATGTTGCCCACCAAGTTCAACTTCATTCAACCGGCCTAGAATCCCCGAAAGAAATCCCACAACGATAAAGTTTGCCCACTCCTCGTCTGCCCACCTAAACTCCTTAAAAGGATCAACATTAGCAAAATATTTCAATATCTCCTCGATTTCCAAAGGCTCGATATTTTTATCCACGTCTGAATATATGACGTTAAGGATCAATGCAGTATAAGTTGGAGACACAACCTCCCTGAAAGATTGATCACCGCCCTTCCCCCATACCAAAGCTTTCAACCAAGAAATAGCATTGCTCATATTTTCATTTGAACAACTCACACTTCGCAAGGCCATCACTGCAAAGCATGTTTCCCATATCTCGCCATCGAATGCGCCCTTGGAGTTTTGAGACTTTTCGACCCACGCCACGAGTTTTTTCAAAATTTGGCCATCATCCAATGACAATATGGCCAAAGAGGTGTCCCATACTTCATCACCCAGATGCGCCGTGCCATCCTTCTCAAAATGTAAATGCCTGGTTATAAAATTCTGGCCAGATTCCAGAAATGTATCGAACCGCTCAACCCTCGACTCAATCCTCAACCGCGCCTTTAGCTCCCTCAATATCCATAAGGCATAAGCAGTCTCCTTCACGCTCCCCGCAGGCCCTCTGACAATGGAAAGAATTTCATCCAGATGCGCTTTCCCACCACCGCGACGTTCTCCTCCCCATCGCCCATATCTCCCGCGGTCTAGCAATCGATTCACGCGGGAAGTAACGATTTTCGAAGCAACCTCTGACAGCTTTTCCTTCATTTTATTCCTCCAGATAGGTGTAGCCGGCCAGCCCCTCGGCATAAACGGACAGGTAGCGCGTGGCCTCGCGCGCGCTGACGCGCCCCTCGGCGCGGGCGCGCGAAAGCTGCCGGCGCATCCGGTCCAGCAACACCTTCTCGCTGAACTGGACGTAGTCGAGCACCTCGGCGACCGTCTCGCCCTCCACCTGCTGCTCGATCTCGTAGCCGTCGCCATCCACGCGCACGTGCACGGCGTGCGTGTCGCCGAACAGGTTGTGCAGGTCGCCCAATATCTCCTGGTAGGCACCGACGAGAAACATGCCCAGCAGATAATCCTCGCCAGGCTCGATGGCATGCACCGGCAGCATCGGCGCATGGCCCTCGGCCAGCGGGAAGGCGCGCATCTTGCCATCGGAATCGCAGGTGATGTCCACCAGCATCGCGGCCCGCCCCGGCCGCTCGTTCAGGCGCTGGATGGGCGCCACCGGAAACACCTGCCCGATGGCCCATGCATCGGGCAGGGACTGGAACAGCGAGAAATTGCAGAACAGGCGGTCGGCCATCTGCAAGCGCGCGCCGGGCGCGAGGTCATCCAGCGTTTCGTCGTCCAGCACGGTCGAGAGCCGCTCCAGCAGGCGCCAGTAGAGCGCATCGGCCAGCGCCCGCTCATGCAGGCGGCAATGCCCGAGGCTGAACAGCTTGTTCATGTCGTCGCGCAGGCTCGCGGCATCGTGCAGCGCCTCGCGCGGGTCCAGCTCATCCAGTTCCGTCCACGCGTTCCAGAGCTGCTTGAGCTGCATGGGCGCGTCATCCGCGGGCGGGCGGAGCAATTCCCCGCGCACGCGGCGGGACGCATCCACCGCATTGACCACCAGCACCGCGTGATGCGCGGTCAACGCCCGGCCGGACTCGGACACGATGTGCGGATGCGGCAGGCGGGCATCGTCGCACACCTCCTTCAGCGTCCAGACCACGTCGTTGGCGTATTCCTGCAAGGAATAGTCCACCGAGGCCTCGGAGCCGGAGAACGAACCGTCGTAGTTCACGCCCAGGCCACCGCCCACGTCCATGTATTCGATGGGCGAGCCCAGCCGCCTAAGCTCCACGTAAAACCTCGCCGCCTCGTTCATCGCCAACTTCACGCGGCGGATGCGCGGCACCTGCGAGCCGATGTGAAAGTGCAACAGCCGCAGCGCATCGAGCATGCCCGCATCCCGCAAGCGCGCCACGGCCTCGATGATCTCCGCCGCCGAAAGCCCGAATTTCGAGCCGTCCCCGCCCGAATCCTGCCACTTGCCCTCGCCCGTGGTCGCCAGCTTGCACCGCAATCCAATCAGTGGCCGGACATCCATGCGTCGCGCCGCTTCCAGCAACAGCTCCAGCTCGCCGGGCTTCTCGACCACGATGAACACCCGCCGGCCCAGCTTGCGTCCCAACAGCGCCAGCTCGATGAACTCGCGATCCTTGTAGCCGTTGCAGACGATCAGCCCCTCGACATCGTCCAGCATGGCCAGCACCGCGTGCAGCTCCGGCTTCGAGCCCGCCTCCAGCCCCCAGCGAAACTCGCCGCCGAACTCGATGATTTCCTCCACCACCTGCCGTTGCTGGTTCACCTTGATCGGATAGACCCCGAAGTA
>JALVTX010000008.1 GCA_027035825.1 Mariprofundaceae bacterium | reverse complement strand
CTGCAGAAGACGCTGAAGATGGCCAACGTGGCCTACCAGTTCATGAGCGAGCTGGCCGCCGCCGGCGGCCGCGTGCTGTTCGTGGGCACCAAGCGCCAGGCGCGGGACGCCATCAAGGAAGAGGCGCTGCGGGCCGGTCAGTTTTACGTCAACCACCGCTGGCTCGGCGGCACGCTGACCAACTTCGCCACCGTGCAGCAGTCCGTGCGCAAGATGAAGGACTTGCAGCGTCGCAAGGAAGAGGGCGGTTTCGAGGCCCTGACCAAGAAGGAGGCGCTGCAGCTGGAGCGCAAGCTGGAGAAGCTGGAACGATCGCTGGGCGGCATCAAGGACATGCTGACGCTGCCGGACTGCCTGTTCGTCATCGACATTCGCAAGGAATCGCTGGCCGTGGCCGAGGCCAAGAAGCTGGGCATTCCGATCGTGGCGGTGGTGGACTCGAACTGCGATCCGTCCGGCATTGACTACATCATCCCCGGCAATGACGACGCGATCCGCGCCATTCGCCTGTTCTGCAGCAAGATGGCCGATGCGCTGATCGAGGGCACCGAGACCTGGCGCCTGGAGCACGCGGACGAGATGGACGAGGCCTTTGTGCCGTCGGCCGAGGCCGCGGGCGAAGCCGAGGAAGCTCCGACCGCCGCCGATGAGGCTGAAGCCAAGGCCGAGGATAAGCCTGAGGAAAAGGCCGAGGAAAAGGCCGAGGCCGCAGGTGAGGAAGCCAGCGAAGCCGAGGCGGCTGACGCAAGCAAGGCGGCCTGATCCGGCCCGCTCGCCACGATTCGAGAACTGACCAGACAAGGAACGGAGGATAGAAAGAATGGCCCAGATTACGGCTGCTGACGTCAAGAAACTGCGCGAGATGACCGGCGCGGGCATGATGGACTGCAAGAAGGCGCTGACCGAGACGGACGGTGACATGGATGCCGCCGTGGACTTCCTGCGCAAGAAAGGCTTGGCCGCGGCATCCAAGAAGGCCGGCCGGGTGGCCGCCGAGGGCGTGGTCGCCGCCGTGGCCAGCGGCAATGTCGGCGTGATGGTCGAGGTCAATGCCGAGACGGACTTCACCAGCAAAAACGAGAAGTTCACGGGCTTCGTGAACAGGCTGGTCGAGTTGGCGCTGGCCGGGCAGCCAGCGGACCTGGCGGCGCTGAAGACCATGCCCATGGATGACGGCGCGGCCGAGGAGGCGCTGGCGCAGCTCATCGCCACCATTGGCGAGAACATGAACATCCGCCGCTACGAAAAGGTTGGCGTGGACAGCGGGGTGGTTTCCGCCTACGTGCATGCCGGCGGCAAGATCGGCGTGCTGGTGGGCATCGAGGGCGAGCCGGACGAGGCGCTGACCAGTTTCGCCCGGGGCGTGGCCATGCATGTGGCGGCGGCGAACCCGCAGTATATTTCGCGCGAGGACGTTCCGGCCGAAGCCGTGGAGCGGGAGAAGGCGGTGCTTTCCGAGCGCGCGGCGGCCTCCGGCAAGCCGGAGCACATCATCGAGAAAATCGTGGCCGGGCAGCTGAACAAGTTCTATTCCGAGGTCTGCCTGCTGGAGCAGGACTACGTGCTGGACACCGACCAGACCGTCGGCAAGGCGCTGGAGCAGGTGCAGAAGGGCGCGCGCATCGTGGCCATGAAACGCTTCCAGCTGGGCGAGGGCATCGAGAAGGAAGAGACGGACTTCGCCGCCGAGGTGGCTGCCCAGCTTCATGGCTGAACAAAGCCCGTCCGCCTCGACCCGACCCGTCGGCCCCTGGCGGCGGGTGCTGCTGAAGTTGTCCGGCGAGGTGCTGATGGGCGCGGCCGGCTACGGCATTGACCCCGACACCATCGACCGCATTGCCGGAGAGCTGGCGGAGGTGCGCCGACAGGGCGTGGAACTGGCGGTGGTGATCGGCGGCGGCAACATCTTCCGCGGCCTGACGGGGGCGGCCTCGGGCATGGATCGGGCCAGCGCCGACTACATGGGCATGCTGGCCACGGTGATGAATGCCGTGGCGTTGCAGGATGCCATTGAGCGCCAGGGAGAAACCGTGCGCGTGGTTTCGGCACTGCACGTGAAAGAGGTGGCCGAGCCCTACATCCGCCGCCGCGCGGTGCGGCACCTGGAGAAGGGGCGCATCGTCATCTTCGCCGCCGGCACCGGCAATCCCTATTTCACGACGGACACGGCGGCCAGCCTGCGGGCGATGGAGATTGGCGCCGACGTGGTGCTCAAGGGCACGAAGGTGGATGGCGTCTATTCGTCCGACCCGGCCCGGAACGCCGATGCCGTGCGCTACGATCGCCTGTCGTTCACCGAGGCGCTGACGCGGAAGCTCGGCGTGATGGACGCCACCGCGATGTCGCTGTGCCGCGACAATGACATGCCCATCATGGTGTTCAACATCAATGAGCCCGGCAATCTGCTGCGGGCGGTGCGCGGCGAAGCCGTGGGCACGATGGTCAGGGAGGATGCCGATGCTTGAAGCAGTGGAATCGAAGATGCGCAAGTCCGTGGAGGTGCTCAAGGAGGAGCTTTCCCACATCCGCACCGGGCGGGCCAACGCGGCCATTCTCGAGCAGGTCCGGGTCTCCTACTACGGCAGCGAGGTGCCGGTGAACCAGGTGGCCAACATCTCGGTGCCGGAGCCGCGCATGCTGGTCATTGCGCCGTGGGAGAAGACGATGCTCAAGGAGATCGAGAAGGCCATCATGGCATCCGACCTGGGGCTGACGCCGAACAACGATGGCGAGGTCATTCGCATCGTGCTGCCGGAGCTGACCGAGGAGCGGCGCAAGGAGTTCGTTCGGCAGGCGCGACAACTGGGCGAGCGTGCGCGCGTGGCCGTGCGCAACGTGCGCCGGGACGCCAACGACGAGGTGAAGAAGCAGGTCAAGGAAGGCGAGCTTTCCGAGGACGAAGGCCGTCGCCTGCAGGAGCAAATCCAGGCGCTGACCGATCGCGTCATCGCCGATATCGACCAGGTTCTGGAACGCAAGGAACAGGATATTCTCACCGTCTGAGCCGATGGCCCGCGACATTCCGCATATTCCGGGCCATGTGGCCGTCATCATGGATGGCAACGGCCGCTGGGCCCGTTCGCGCGGTTTTCCCCGGCTCGAAGGGCATCGGCGCGGCGCGGCCAGGGCCCGCGAGGTGGTGGAATGGGCGGCGGACGCCGGCGTGCGCTGCATCTCCCTGTTTGCCTTTTCCACCGAGAACTGGGCCCGGCCGCCGCGGGAGGTGCGCGGGCTGATGTCGCTGCTGGCCACGATGCTGCCGCGCGAGGTGCCGGCCATGAACGAGAATGGCGTCCGCCTGCGCGTGCTGGGCGCGGTGGAGGCGCTGCCGGAGCGGGCGCGGCGCGTGCTGGACGAGGCGCTGGAGGCCACTCGCGGCAATGAGCGCATTGATCTGGTGCTGTGCCTGAATTACGGTGGACGCCAGGAAATCCTGGCCGGGGTGCGAAACGCCTGCCGCGAGGCGATGCGCGCCGATGATCCCGATGCCGTGCTGGCGGCGCTGGATGCGGTCAATTTCCGGCAATGGCTCTGGTGCGCCGACTTGCCCGAGGTGGACCTCCTGATTCGCACCGGCGGCGAGCGGCGTATTTCCAACTTCTACCTGTGGGATGCAGCCTATGCCGAGCTGTTTTTCTCCGACCGATACTGGCCTGATTTCTCGCGCGAGGACTTTCTGGCGGCGCTGGATGACTACGCCCGGCGCGAACGCCGCTTTGGCCGCACCAGCGAGCAGGTGCGGAAAGCCCGCTGAATGGCTTCCCGGTTGATGTCTCCCGAGCTGATGCGACGCATTCTCACGGCACTGGTGCTGGCGCCGCTGGCCCTGTGGTGGCTGTGGCTGGCGCCGTCGCCGTGGTTCGAGGCCTTGCTGGGGCTGGTGGGTGCGGGGGCGCTCGTGGAGCTCGTGGGCATGCTGTCGCTTCCGGCGGGCTCGGGTTTCGCCATTGCGGCGCTGGCGGCGCTGGCCCTGGTGCTTGCGGGCGCGCATGCGACGCTGGCGATTTCCCTGCTGGGTCTCTTGTGGACGGGCGTGCTCGCATGGCAGTCGCGGCGCGCGGCGGAGGGCGCGCTGCCTCGCGCGGTGCGGGATGTGGCGATGGCCTACTGGCTGGCGGTCTGGATTCTGCTCTTTGTCTGGACGCTGCTGCTCGTGTTCCAGTTGCCTCACGGGCGCGCCTTCATGCTGGGGGCGTTCGCTGGCGTCTGGGCGGCGGACATCGCGGCCTATTTTGTGGGCCGCCTGATTGGGCGCGCGCGACTGTGCCCGGCCATCAGTCCCGGCAAGAGCGTGGAGGGGGCGCTGGCCGGCGTGGCGTTGGGCGCCGTGACGGCTGCCGCCATCTGGATGCTGGCGGCGCGCGTGTCGCTCCCGCTGGCCGTGGGCCTGGGCCTGCTGCTGGCGGTTGCGTCGGTGCTGGGTGATCTGGCCGAGTCCGCCATCAAGCGGGTGGCGGGCGTCAAGGACAGTGGAACGCTGTTGCCGGGGCACGGCGGCTTGCTGGACAGGGTGGACGGCCTGATGCCGGCCGTGACCATCGCCGGGCTGGCGTGGATCGGTTTCTGAGGCGGCGGGCGCCCGCATGAAGCGGCTGACGATCCTTGGTGCGACCGGTTCCATCGGCGGCAGCGCCGCCGATCTGCTGCGCCGACATGCCGATGCCTTTGCCGCTTGGGCGCTGGTGGGCCATCGCAACGTCGACCGCATGCTGGAGCTCGTGCATATGCTGCGGCCCGCGCGCGTGGTGATGACCGACGGGGAGGCGGCGCGAGCGTTGTCCGGTCGCTTGCCGGCTGGCGTGACGCTGGAATCGGGCATGGACGCGGCCATTGCCGCGGCCGAGGCGCCGGAAGTGGACATGGTGCTGGCGGCCATGGTCGGCAGCGTGGGCTTGCCGGCGGCGCTGGCTGCGGTGCGCGCCGGCAAGCGGGTGGGACTGGCGAACAAGGAATGCCTGGTGACCGCCGGACGCATCTTCATGGAAACGGCGCGCGCTTCCGGCGCCGAGGTCGTGCCCGTGGACTCGGAGCATGCAGCAGTCCACCAGTGCCTGGTCGGGCACGACAGGAACTCCATCCGGCGGGTGGTGCTGACGGCCTCGGGCGGGCCCTTTCGTGATCGCGATCCGTCCACGATGGCGGACATCACGCCCGAGGAGGCCGTGGCGCATCCGAACTGGGACATGGGCGCGAAGATCAGCGTGGATTCGGCGACGATGATGAACAAGGCGCTGGAGCTGATCGAGGCGCGCTGGCTCTTTGACCTGCGTCCCGAGCAACTTTCCGCCATCATTCATCCGCAGAGTCTCGTGCACGGGCTGGTGGAGTACGTGGATGGCTCGGTGCTGGCCCAGCTGGCGGAGCCTGACATGCGGGGGCCCATTGCCTGGGCCATGCAGACAAGCCCCAGGCTGGAGTCGGGCATTCCGTTCTTGGAGCTGGCCCGGCGCGGACGGCTGGATTTCGAAGCCGTGGATGAGACGCGATTCCCGGCCATGCGGCTGGTGCGGCGCGTGCTGGCCGGCGGCGATTCGCTGTCCATCGCCTTCAATGCGGCGAACGAGGTGGCCAACCAGGCCTTCCGTGAGCGGCGCATTGCGTTCACGGACATCGTGCGCGTGGTCGAGGCGGTGCTGGAAGCCAGCGCCGATGTTTCCGTTGACGGGCTGGATGATGTATGGTCGCGCGACCTTGAAGCGCGGCGACGGGCGGAAGACGTCATTGGCTCGCGCATGGGCGGGCGCCTGGACGCCGCCCGATGATTTCCCTTCGGAGGAAGGCTTGATCGAAACCCTGCATACCATGGCCGCGTTCGTGGTCGCCATCGCGCTGCTGGTCGCCGTGCATGAATACGGGCACTTCATCGTTGCCCGCAAGCTGGGCATCAAGGTGGAGAAGTTCTCCATCGGCTTCGGACCGGCACTGTTTTCCTGGCGTGGACGGGATGGCGAGGTGGAATACGTCATCGCCGCCATCCCGCTAGGCGGCTACGTGAAGATGCTGGGCGAGAATCCGGACGAGCAGGGCGAGGCGGCCAAGGCGGAATTGACGCCCGAAGAACGGGCCCGCGCCTTCGATGCGCAACCGGTCTGGAAGCGCGCGGCCGTGGCGGTGGCCGGGCCAGCCTTCAATTTCCTGTTCGCGATCGTGGCCTACATGGTGGTCGGCTGGGTGGGGCAGGATGTATTGCCGCCCGTGATCGGGCATGTGGCGCCGGCTTCCGTGGCCGAGCAGGCAGGCCTGATGCCGGGCGACCGGGTGATGGCGGTGGATGGCGCCCCTGTCCATGCCTGGCGCCAGCTGGAGGATGCGTTCAAGGATCGGGTCGGTCGCACGGCGGAATTGCGGGTGCGGCGCGGCGGCGCCGAGCAGACGCTGCGATTCTCCGTGCCGGCGCCCGCGCGGGACGCGCTGCTCTCGGACGTTGCCGCCGAGAGCGTGGGCATCGGCCCCGGCGTGCACGTGATGGTGGCCGGCATTCTGCCCGGATCGCCGGCCGAGCGCGGGGGACTGAAGAAGGGCGATGAGATCTTGCAGGTTCAGGGTCGCGAGGTGAGCAGCATCGGCGGCTTCATCCGCCAAGTGCGCGCCCACGCCGGCCAGCCCGTGGTCATCACCGTGCGTCGCGGCGAGTCCACCTTGAACCTGACGCTGGTGCCAGAGGGCGACGGGAGGGGCCATGGACGCATTGGCGCCCAGATGAGCGCCCGGCCGCTGTACCCGCTGGAGCACTACCGGATGGGGCCCATCGAGGGTTTCGTCCATGGATTCCAGCGCACCTGGGAAGTGACGGTGCTGACCTGCCAGGTGCTGGTCAAGATGGCGACGGCGGCCATTTCGCCGAGCAACCTGGGCGGGCCCATCGCCATCGCCCAGATCGCGGGCAAGACGGCGTCGCTGGGATTCGTGGCCTTCGTGTCGTTCCTGGCGCTGATTTCGGTGAACCTGGGTGTGCTGAACCTTTTGCCGGTGCCGGTGCTGGATGGCGGGCACCTGCTGTATCTCGGCGTGGAAAAGATCAAGGGCGCGCCGCTGTCGCCCAAGGTGATGGAGCGCACCCAGATCATCGGCATGGCGCTGATCGTGGCCCTGATGGTGTTTGCCTTTTACAACGACATCATGCGCTGGCTCAAGGGGTGAGCATGGGAGTGACGATGATGGCCCGGGTTCCCGGGCTGCATGCTGTGTGGATGGTGGGGGCATGGTTGGTTCTGGGCTGGGCCCTGGCGGGGGCTCCGGTCGCGGCCGCTGAGTTGGCGGCGGCCGACAAGGTGGCGTCCGTGGCCGTGGAGGGCAATCATTTCGTGGAGACGGGTGCCATTCTGGACAAGATCAGCGTGCGCGCCGGCCAGCCATTCGACCGCAAGCGCATCAGCCAGGATGTGCGGCGGCTGTTCGCCACCGGCTTCTTCTCGGACATTCGCGTCACGGGCGTGGCGCGGGCCGATGGGCGCCACCTGACCTTCCACGTGCGGGAAAACCCGATGATTGCCTCCGTGAAGCTGGACGGGCTGGACGCGGTCAAGGAGAAGGACGTCAAACTCAAGCTTCATCTGAAGCCTGGTCGCATCTACAGCAAGCCGGATCTCGACCACGACCTTCGCATTCTGCGCAAGGGCTATCTGAAGAAGGGCTATTACCAGATGCGGGTCGAGCCTGTCTTGAAGAAACGCGCGGATGGGCGCGTGGACGTGACGCTGAAGGTTCACGAGGGCGAGATCACGCGCATCAAGCGCATTCGCTTCATCGGCAACCGCGTGGCGAGCGATGACGATTTGGCTGATGCCATCGCATCGCGGGCCACGGGCCTGATGGCCTGGTTCCGTGATCGCGACGTGTTCAATCGCGACCGTCTTCAGGCCGACAAGCAGATGCTCCTGCAATATTACCTCAATCGCGGCTATCTGGACGCCAAGGTGGATTCAACGCTGGTGTCGCTGTCGCCGGACAAGCGATGGTTCTTCGTGACCTTCTCCATCCATGAGGGGCCGCAATACCGCGTCAAGTCGATCCGCCTGCGGGGCGATGTCGTGCCCGACAAGGAAACGCTGATGAAGCTGGTCAGGCTGGAGCCCGGCAACGTGTTCGTGTTGAAGGACATGCAGGGCAGCATCCAGGATATCACCACGCGCGTGGGCGACGAGGGGTATGCATTCGCCACCGTGACGCCGCTGCTGCACCGCAACATCGAGGAGCGGACGGTGGACGTCACCTTCGACATCGAGAAGGGCGCGCAGGTCTATGTCGAGCGCATCGAGATCAGCGGCAACGACAAGACGGTGGACGAGGTCATCCGTCGCGAGATGCGCCAGGACGAGGGCGCTCGCTTCTCCAGCTCCGCCCTGGAAATGAGCAAGAAGCGCCTGAAGAAACTCTCCCTGTTCAAGGATGTGCGCGTGTCCATGCCCAAGGGCAGCGCGCCGGACAAGGTGAAGATGAAGGTCAAGGTGGAGGAGAACCGGACGGGTTCGTTGCGCTTCGGCGTCGGCTTCTCGCAGATCCAGAAGGTGTTCATCCGCTCGTCCATCAGCGAGCGCAACCTGTTCGGGCGCGGCTATGCGGGCAATCTTTCCGGAGAAATCGGCGCCAGGACGCAAAACTTTGACGCCAGCATCACCGATCCATACTTTCTTGGCGAGAACATGAGCGCGTCGTTGAACGCCTTCAAGCGGCAGACCCGGCTCCAGTCGTTGACCTCGTACAAGGAGAACAGCTATGGCGGCGGCGTGGGATTCGGCATTCCGTTGACCGAGGAGCTCAGTTATCACATCGGTTATCAGTATACGAGCAATAACCTGTTTGACATTCCCGCCAATGCCTCGCCCATTTTGCGCTCCCAGGCCGGCAAGCAGACCACGGGCGAGCTGACCCAGAGCCTGACCTGGGACAGCCGGGACACCTTTATCGCGCCCACGGAGGGCAGTCTGCTCTCGGCGAGCATCGGCGTGGCGGGGCTGGGCGGCAGCAACCGCTTCTACACCGCGCGGTTGTATGGCGGGGCATTCTTCCCCTTGGGCGAGAAGGTGACGCTGAATCCCTCGTTCGAGGCGCAGTATATCCGCGGCTTCGGGGGCAGGACGGTGCCGATATACCGGCGCTTCTCGCTGGGCGGCATTGGCAGCGTGCGCGGTTTTGACACCTTCGGCATCACCATTCGCGATCCCGCCACCAATGACGTAATTGGCGGCAACAAGACGGCGCGGGCCAGTCTCAACCTGTTCTTTCCGTTGCCGTATATCCGCACCTCGGGCTTTCGCGGCGTGGCGTTCGCCGACGCGGGCACGGTGGCGGACTTCAACCAGAAGTTGAGCGCCGGAACCCTGCGCGCGTCCTACGGCGTGGGCATCGAGTGGCTTTCGCCCATCGGGCCGATTGGCCTGAGCTGGGGCTTCCCGGTCCGCAAGCAGCCGGGCGACGTCTTGCGCAGGTTCGAGTTCGCACTGGGCTCGACGTTCTGACGCGTGTTTGCGCATGCGACCTGGGCGGACAAAAAATGATGGCCTTCCCCGCAGGCTTGCGAAATAATACCCCGCCAACACGGGACAAGGAGACACACATGCGTCATCGCATCTTCATGGCAGTCATTCTCGCGGGCATCGGACTCGCATCCGTCAAGGCGGAGGCGGCGGAACTCAAGATCGCCTTCGTGGACGTCAAGGCCGCCATTGAGAATACCAAGCAGTTTCGCGCCGGCGAAAAGCAGCTGGAGGCCATCAAGAAGGCCAAGATGAAGGAACTGGAGTCCATGAAGCAGCGCATTGTGCAGATGGACAAGGATCTGACGGCGCAGTCGCTGGCGATGTCGCCGGATCGCCTGTCGGAGAAACAGCAGCAACTCAACGATCTGCGCAAGCAGTTCCAGCGCAAGTTGCAGGACGCGCAGGAAGAAATGGCCCGCGAGCGCAACCGCATCCTGCAGGGCATCAACGTCAAGTTCGGCAAGAAGATCCGCGAGTTCGGCAAGAAGAATGGTTACGATTTCATCCTGACCCGCCCGGCCGTGCTGTACGTGTCGCCGGCGCGCGACGTGACGGCGCAGGTCACGAAGATGCTCGACGCCTCCAAGTAACCGGTTTTTTTTAAAATATGCGCCTCGGCGATGTGGCGGAACTGGTCGGCGGTCGTCTGGAATATGCCGGCGACGATGCGGATATCCGTGGCGTCAACACGCTGAGCGAGGCCGGGCCGCACGAGGCATCGTTCCTCTCCAATCGCCGCTACAAGGGCGCGTTCGAGACATCGCGCGCGGGCGTGATCCTGCTGGATGAACAGGTCTTTCCCGATGCCCGTCGGCCGGTGATCCGCTGCCGCGATCCCTACTTGGCCTTTGCGCTGTTGCAGCGCCATTTTCATCCCGAACCCCGCGCGACAGGCCGGCGGCATGACAGCGCCGTGATTGATCCGACCGCAGAGCTGGCCGCCGATGTGGACGTGGGTCCGCGGGTGGTGATTGGCGCGCGGGCCAGGATCGGCGCTGGCACGCGCATCGACGCCGGATGCATCATCGAGGATGAGGTCGAGATCGGCGAGGGATGCCATCTACGCGCCGGCGCCATCGTGGCTGCCCGCTGCGTGCTGGGTTGTCGGGTCATCCTTCAGCCGGGCGCCATCATCGGCTCCGATGGCTTCGGCTATGCATGGAACGGTCGCGAGCACCTGAAGATTCCGCAAACCGGCCGCGTGGTGCTCGAGGATGACGTCGAGATTGGCGCCGGAACCTGCATTGACCGCGGCGCGATTGGCGATACCGTAATCGAGCGCGGCGTGAAGCTGGACAACCTGATCCAGATCGCGCACAACGTCCGGGTTGGCGCATATACGGTGATGGCCAGTCAGGTCGGGATTTCGGGCTCCACGCGCATCGGCAAGGGGTGTCAGTTCGGCGGCCAGGTCGGCACGGCAGGGCACCTGACGATTGGCGAAGGGTGTCGCATCGCCGCCAAGAGCGGCGTGGCGGGCGATCTGGAGGCGAGGGGCGTCTATGCGGGCATCCCGGCGATGCCGCACCGCGTGTGGCTGAAGCTGTCGGCCCTGCTGCCGCGCCTGCCGGAGGTCTGGAAACAGTTGGGGCTGGGACGAATCAAGCAGTGAGGTGGACATGGCCGAGACATTGAGCATTGATGACATCATGGCGTTGCTGCCGCATCGTTATCCGTTCCTGCTGGTGGATCGGGTGCTGGATTTCGAGAAGGAAAAGTCCATCCGCGCCATCAAGAACGTGACTTACAATGAACCGCAGTTCATGGGCCATTTCCCCGGCCATCCGGTGATGCCGGGCGTGCTGCTGGTGGAGGCCATGGCGCAGGTGGGTGGCCTGCTGGCGTTCCAGTCCATTCCCAGGGACAGGGAATACCTGGTGTATTTCACCGGCATTGACGGGGTTCGTTTCCGGCGGCCGGTTCGGCCTGGCGACCAGGTGGTGTTCGATCTGACGCTGCTGCGCCGCCGGGGGCTGAT
Source organism: Mariprofundaceae bacterium (assembly GCA_027035825.1). Lineage (GTDB taxonomy): Bacteria > Pseudomonadota > Zetaproteobacteria > Mariprofundales > Mariprofundaceae > JALVTX01. Next base: position 2,230 of record JALVTX010000008.1, on the reverse strand, counting down.
GTGGAAGTTCCACGGCGAGGCGCGCGTGGACGGCGAACTGGCCTGCGAGGGCGACCTGATGGCCACGATGATGCCGCGCGACGAGATCGATTCGTGATTCATCCCACGGCCATCATCGCCGAAGGCGCCCGGGTGCATCCCGATGCGCGCATCGGGCCCTATTGCGTGGTGGGCGAGCACGTGAGCATCGGCGCCGGCACGGAATTGATGTCGCACGTGGTGGTCGGCGGCCGGACGAGCATCGGCGAGCGCAACCGCATTTTCCCCTTTGCGGCGGTGGGCGGCGAGCCGCAGGATTTGAAATACCACGGCGAGCCGTCCGAGGTCATCATCGGCGACGGCAACACCATCCGCGAGAATGTCACCATCAACACCGGCACCGAGGGCGGGGGCATGGTGACGCGCATCGGCAATGGCAACCTGCTGATGGCCTATGTCCATGTGGCGCATGACTGCCAGATTGGCAACGAAACGGTGCTGGCCAATTGCGCGACGTTGGCCGGGCATATCGAGATTGCCGATGGCGTGATTGTCGGCGGGCTGTCGGCCATTCACCAGTTCGTGCGCATCGGCCGCTACGTGATGATTGGCGGCATGTGCGGCATCAACAAGGACGTGCCGCCGTTCTGCCTTGTTTCCGGCGGCTACCGCGCCGAGTTGACGGGCCTGAACATGGTGGGCCTGAAACGACGCGGCTTCTCGATGGACGAGGTTCGCACGCTCAAGCAGGTCTATCGCGTCCTGCTTCAGGGAGGGGGCGAGTCGCTGGCCTCGCGCTTGGACGAGGCGCGCGCCATGGCCGGCGACGACCCGCATGCGCGGGAGATGATCGAGTTCGTGGCCGCCGCCCGGCGCGGGCTGGTGCTGCACAAGCGCGATGCCGGATGAACAGGCCGCGCCGCCGCCCCAGCTGGGCCTGGTGGCGGGTTACGGCGCGTTTCCGCTGGAGCTGGCGGCCAGCCTGAAGCGTCAGGGGGTGGAGCTGCACACGGTGGCCGCGCGCGAGGAGACTTCGCCGGACATCGAACGCTATTCCGCCTCCACCTGCTGGCTGCATGTGGGCAAGCTGGGCGGCATGATCCGCGCCTTCCAGTCCGTTGGCGTCCGCTCCGTCATCTTCGCGGGCAAGGTGCGAAAGCTGCATCTCTTTCGCAATTTCCGCCCTGATCTGACCGCCATTCGCACGCTGGCCCGCCTTCCCGATCGCAAGGACGACACCCTGATGCTGGCCATTGTCGAGGAGCTGGCGCGCGCGGGCATCGAGGTGCTTCCGCAAACGCGGTTCGCCGGCGATTTGCTGGCCGGCGAGGGCCTGCTCTTCGGGCCGAAGCCGTCGCGCACGGCGTTCAAGGACATGGATTTCGGCTACATTCAGGCGCGCGGCATCGCGGCGCTGGACATCGGGCAGACCGTGGTGGTGCAGGATGGCGCGGTGCTGGCCGTGGAAGCCATCGAGGGCACGGACGAGGCCATCGCCCGCGGCGGGGGGCTGGGCAGCGGCAAGGCCTGTGTGGTCAAGGTGGCCAAGCCTCAGCAGGACCTGCGTTTCGACGTGCCGGCCATTGGCGCCGGCACGATCGAGGTGATGCACGCCGCGGGCTGCCGCACGTTGGCCGTGGAGGCCGGCAAGACGCTGATTCTGGAGCGGGAGCGGGTGGCCGACCTGGCCCGCCGGCATGGCATTTCGGTGTTTGGGTTGAAGGGCGTCTGAGCGTCGCCATGCGGGTGTTCATCAGCGCCGGCGAGCCCTCGGGCGACATGCACGCGGCCGCCGTGGCGCGCGCCATCAGCGCGATGCGGGAGGATGCCAGGCTTGCGGGCGTTGCGGGGCCGGCCCTGAAGGCGGCGGGATGCGAGCCGGTGGCGGACATGGGCGAACTGAACGTCATGGGTCTCACGGACGTGCTCCGCGCCTTGCCGCGCATCCGCCGGGTGCGGGCGCGGGTGCTGGAGCACGCGCGCGACGAGCGGCCGGACGTGGCCGTGCTGGTGGACTTTCCGGGATTTCACATGGATGTCGGAACGCGCCTGCGGCGCATGGGCGTGCCGGTGCTGCAATACATTGCGCCGAAGCTCTGGGCCTGGGGAGCATGGCGCGCGCGCCGGCTGAAACGCGCCCAGGACGCGCTGGCCTGCATCCTGCCGTTCGAGCCGGCCTGGTTCGCGACGCGGGGGGTGGCGGCCCGCTACGTGGGCAATCCCAGCACCGCGCATGCCGCGGTGCTGGGAT
>JALVTX010000007.1 GCA_027035825.1 Mariprofundaceae bacterium | reverse complement strand
AGGACTTCAAGCTCTCCGACTATCGCGGCCAGTACGTGGTGCTGTTCTTCTACCCGCTGGACTTCACCTTCGTCTGCCCTTCCGAGATCATCGCCTTCGACCATCGGCTGAAGGAGTTCGAGGATCGCGGCGTGCAGGTCATCGGCGTGTCCGTGGATTCGCACTTCACGCACCTGGCCTGGAAGAACACGCCGGTGGAACAGGGTGGCATCGGGCAGATCCGCTATCCGCTGGTGGCCGATATCACCAAGCAGATCTCGGCCGACTACGACGTGCTGTTCGACGGCGCGGTGGCGCTGCGCGGCTCCTTCCTCATCGACAAGGACGGCGTGGTGCGCCACCAGGTGGTCAACGACCTGCCGCTGGGCCGCAACATCGACGAGATGCTGCGCATGGTGGATGCGCTCCAGTTCCACGAGAAGCACGGCGAGGTCTGTCCCGCCAACTGGGAAAAGGGCAAGAAGGCCATGGAGCCGACCCCCGAGGGCGTGGCCAGCTTCCTCGCCGAGGAAGCCGACAAGCTCTAGGCCCGGCATACCGGGCGACGCCCGAACGACGATTACGGCGGCCCAAGGGCCGCCGTTTTCATTCCACATCAAGCATCCCGCATCATCCCCAGCGGCCGTCCGCCCGCTCCCGCCAGAGCATCGGCCCCAGCGCCGCGAGCGCCAGCGCGAATGCCGCCATCCAGGCAGCCTGGGCCGCGGCCAGAGCCTCCTGGACCCACGACGGGAACCACATGGGCCCCGCCACGCGAACGATGGCGGCCGCCAGCAGCAGCGCGAACGCCCAAGGGACGAGGCGCGGCGGCGACATCACCACGCGGCCGGTGTGCCCCAGCGTGACGCGACTCATCATGCCCATCGTCATCATGCCGATGCCGCCCACGGTGAAGGCGTGAATGGCCAGCGATGCTGGCAGCCCCCACGCCCCCTGCCCCACGCGCAGCAGGAAACCGACGATCATCCAGGCATAAGCGATATACAGCACCCACAGCATCGGCATCCGCCAGATGGCGCGGTCATGCCAGCCGGCCAATCGGATGCCGTGCAGTACGGCCAGCGCGGCGGCCAGGGCCGTTCCCCATGTCGAACCAGGATCGAACACCTCGATGACGGCGAAGACGAGGAACAGGGCGAAGCACCCGGCATCCACCCAGCGACGCTGCTTCAGGTGTTCCGCGCCGGTCGCGCGCGCAATGAACATGGGCAGCAGCCGCCGCGCCAGCACCAGCATCAGCGAGAGCAGCATGTACAGCCCAACCATGACGCCCATGCGCTCGCCATCGTCCAGCCTGCCGGCCGCGCCGAGCATGAACAGCGCCTGCCCCGGTAGGAAGAACGCAATCTTGGAAACAATGCCCAGCCGCGCCCAGGCTCGCTCGCGCACCAGCGGAGCCAGCACCGCCCAGGACAGGAACGCGATGAACAGAAGATCGGCGCACGCGCCCAGCCACCAGCCGGCCGGTTCCCCGGGCAGCCAGGGCAATGCGCGACCCAGCAGCCACAACAGCGCCAGCAGCGCCAGGGGCAAGCCATGCGCGGTGGACCGGCCTGTCCAGTTGCGCACGGCGGTGAGCAGGAAACCGGCCGCCACAGCCAGCGCATAGCCGTAGATCATTTCATGCGCGTGCCACCAGTTGGACGAGCCGATGCGAAACGCCGGCAACCGAGCGCCGGTCTGCGTGACCATCAGCCACGCGCCCATCAGGAAAACCGAGACCGCCATCGCCAACAGGAAGAAGGGACGGAAACCCACTCGGAGAATCGGCCAGTCCGGCATGCATGGATGCTCGCACCGGTCGCCTGCGCTTGCAATGGCCTCGCCGCGCCAGTAGAAACCGCGCCATGCGCACGCTTGCGGCCCTGCTCCTGCTCGCCCTGTTTCTTGCCCCATGCTCGCGGGCGGCCGAATTCGAGATTTATCAATCCGGCTACCAGCCGCTGAAGCTGGCCTGGCTGGTGGATGCGCCGGCCGATGCGCCCGACGCGGCGCGGCTGATCCGGCAGGTGGCGGAGCGCGACCTGGTCTCCAGCCGTTCGTTCGCGGCGCTCAACCCCTTGAGTTTCCTCGCCGATGCCGCGGAGACGCGCCAGCGCCTGGATTACGGCGACTGGCGCATCATCGGCGCGGACATCCTGGCCATCGCCCGCCTCCGCCATGAAGGCGAGCGCTGGACGGCGGACGTGGAGGTGCACGACCCCTTCCGGGCCAAGCTGCTGACGCGCGACACGCTGGCCTGGGAGGGCCGCATCCCGCGACCGCTGGCGCACCGAATCGCCAATCGCATCTACCGCGCCGCCACCGGCGTGCCGGGTTATTTCGAAAGCCACATCCTCTACGTGCGCAAGCACGGCGACCGCGCCGATCTCATCTACATGGATCAGGACGGCGCCAACCGCCAGGCGGTGGGCCGCAACTTCACGCTGCTGCTGTCGCCGGACTGGTCGCCCGACAATCGCCTGGTGGCGCTGAACACCTATGTCGGCAACCGTCCGAGGCTGGAAATCTTCGATCTCGCCACCGGCAAGCGCCGCGCCTTCGGCACCTTTCCGGGTCTGAACAGCACGCCCGAATGGTCGCCGGACGGCCGTTTCATCGCCGCCACCCTGTCGCGCAGCGGCAACGCGGACATCTGGCTCTATGACGTCAAGCGCCAGACCTGGCGGCAGCTCACGCGCCATCCTGCCATCGACACCACGCCCGCTTGGTCGCCCGACGGCAAGGAAATCGCCTTCACCAGCGACCGCATCGGCGGCTCGCCCCAGATCTTCCGCATTCGGCTGTCCGACAGGCGGGTGGAGCGCATCAGCCACAACGGCCCCTACAACACCTCGCCGGCATGGTCGCCCAATGGCGACAGAATTGCCTTGATTACCCGCAAGGGATGGGAATATGCTTTGGCGACCATGCGGACGGATGGCTCGGACGTGCGCTATCTGGCCACGGGCGGACGCATCGAATCGCCGGCATGGTCGCCCAACGCGCAGATGCTTCTGTTCTCCAAGGAGGTGCATGGCGTGCGTCGGGTGTATAGAGTGCCGAGCTGGGGAGGCGTGGCGGAGCCCATCACCTCGCCCAACGAGGACGCATCAGACCCCGCCTGGTCGCATTGACGCCTTG
>JALVTX010000006.1 GCA_027035825.1 Mariprofundaceae bacterium | reverse complement strand
TCTCGATGAAGAAGGTGTCGTGCATGGCCCGCGCCGGATGCTCGGGCGGAATGTTCAGCGCGTCGAAGTTGTGGAACTCGTCCTCGACCTCCGGCCCCTCGGCGACGGCAAAGCCCATGCGCTCGAAAATGCCGGTCAGCTCGTCCAGCCCGCGCTGGACCGGGTGCAGAGCGCCCAGCCTCGGCGCGCGCCCGGGCAGCGTCACGTCCACGCGCTCGGCCTCGATGCGCGCCGCCCGCGCCGCCGCCGCCAGCTCCGCCTCGCGGGTCTCCAGCGCCTCGTTCAGCGCCTGCTTGATGCGGTTGACCATCTGGCCGGCGGCCGGGCGCTCCTGGGGCGGCAGCGCGCCCAGCCCCTTGAGCGCGGCGGTCAGCGCCCCCTTCTTGCCCAGGTAGCGCACGCGCGCCTCGCGCAGCTCATCCAGCCCGCCGGCGGCCGCGAACGCCGCCAGCGCTTCCTCGCGCAATGCCTCAAGCTGTTGCTTGAGCGAATCCATCCCAGTCATGTTACCACTCCTCATCCGTCCTCGTTCCGGACGCCAGGATATTCAACAAAAAAGGCAGGACTGCGACAGCCCTGCCTTTCCAAAATCAGCCGGCGCGCCTTTGGCCGGCCAACCAGCGTGATTACTGAACCTGCGCGCGGGCCGTTTCTGCCAGCTTCGCAAACGCCTCCGCATCGTGCACGGCGATGTCCGCCAGCACCTTGCGATCCAGCTCAATGCCGGCCTTGGACAGGCCGTTCATGAACCGGGAATACGACAGCCCGTTCATGCGCGCGGCGGCATTGATGCGGGCGATCCACAGGCGACGGAACTCGCGCTTCTTCACGCGCCGGTCGCGGTAGGCGTACTGCCGCGCCTTGTCCACCGCCTGGGTGGCGACGCGGAAGCAGTTCTTGCGGCGACCACGATAGCCCTTGGCGGCCTTGATGACCTTCTTGTGGCGGGCGTGCGCCTGCACGCCGGAATTGACACGAGCCATGACTCTCTCCTGTTCGTTCGCTTCGGGGTTCGCTTCGGAAACGGTTTACTTGTACGGAACCAGCCGGTTCAGCGCCTTGACGTCGGCCGGCGCGACCAGCTCCGTGCCGCGGAAGTTGCGCTTCCGCTTGGGCGACTTCTTGGTCAGGATGTGATTGGCGAACGCCTTGTTGCGCTTCCACTTGCCGCTGCCGGTCTTCGAGAACCGCTTGGCGGCGCCGCTGTTCGATTTCATCTTCGGCATGATCCAGGCCCCATGTTTCGTTTTCTATTTCTTCTTCAGCGGCCCGATGACCATCACCATCTGCCGCCCTTCCAGGTTGGGCTGGTTCTCCACCTTGCCCAAGTCCTTCAGCTGTTCCGCCACCTGGCGCAACTGCTCCGCGCCCCGCGCCGCATACACCATCTCGCGGCCACGAAAGCGCATCGAAAGCTTCACCTTGTTCCCTTCCTCCAGGAACTTGCGCGCGCGCTTCATCTTCACTTCCAGGTCGTGCTGGTCGGTGCTCGCGCGGAGCTTCACCTCCTTGACCTGAACGACGTGCTGCTTCTTCCTGGCAAGGTTGGCCTTCTTGCTCTGCTCGTACTTGTACTTGCCATAGTCCATGACCTTGCACACCGGCGGCCTGGCATTCGGCGAGACCATCACCAGGTCCAGCCCCTTGTCCTCGGCCGTCTTCAGCGCCGCGGCCAGCGGCAGCACGCCCAGCTGCTCTCCTCCCTCGTCAATCACGCGCACCTCGCGCGCCTCAATCTCGTGATTGACAGGCAATTCCTTTATAGCGATGAACGCCCCCTTCGCTTCCTATTCGTAGTGTTCGCGCATGCGCTTCATGCGCGCAAGCCAAGCATCCAGCGGCATGTCACCCAGGCTCTCGCCCGAGAGGCTGCGCACCGCCACCGTCCGCTCGGCCCGTTCGCGGTCGCCCACCACCAGGATGAACGGCACCCGCGCCAGCGTAAGGGCGCGCACTTTATAGCCGACCTTCTCATTGCGCAAGTCCGCATCCACGCGGAAACCCTCGGCGCGCATGGCCTCGCACACCTCGCGCGCGTATTCGGCCTGGGCGTCGGTGATGTTGCAGACCACGGCCTGCACCGGCGCCAGCCAGAACGGGAACTTGCCCTCGTAATGCTCGATGAGGATGCCGATGAAGCGCTCCATCGAGCCCAGGATGGCGCGATGCAGCATCACCGGCGTCTGGCGCGAGCCATCCTCGGCCACGTATTCCGCGCCCAGCCGGCCCGGCATCGAGAAATCCACCTGGATGGTGCCGCACTGCCACACCCGGCCCAGGCAGTCGCGCAGCGAGAACTCGATCTTCGGCCCGTAGAACGCGCCCTCGCCCGGGTTGAGGCCATACTCGATGCCCTTGCTTTTCAGCGCCGTGTGCAGCGCGGCCTCGGCCTTGTCCCACTGCTCGTCGCTGCCGACCCGCTTCTCCGGCCGGTCGGACAGGTAGATGATGACATCCTCGAAGCCGAAACGGCGATAGACCTCGTAGGTCAGGTCGATGAACGCGCCCACCTCGTCCTGGATTTGCGCCTCGGTGCAGAAGATGTGCGCGTCGTCCTGGGTGAAATTGCGCAGCCGCATCAGCCCGTGCAGCGTGCCCGACGGCTCGTTGCGATGGCAGGAGCCGAACTCGGCCAGCCGGAGCGGCAGGTCGCGGTAGGAATGCAGGGTCTGGTTGAACACCTGGATGTGGCAGGGACAGTTCATCGGCTTGATGGCGTAGTCCCGGTTCTCGGTGTGGGTGGTGAACATCTCGTCGTGGAACTTGTCCCAGTGTCCGGAACGTTCCCAGAGCTTGCGATCCACGATCTGCGGCGTGCGGATTTCCTTGTAGCCGTTCTCGCGCATCACGGCGCGGATTTCCTGCTCCACCACCTGCCACAGGCTCCATCCCTTGGGGTGCCAGAACACCATGCCCGGCGCCTCCTCCTGCAAGTGGAAGAGTTCCAGCGCCCGGCCCAGCCGCCGGTGGTCGCGCTTCTCGGCCTCCTCCAACCGGTGCAGATAGGCCTTCAAATCCTTCTTGCTGGCCCACGCCGTGCCGTAGATGCGCTGCAACTGCTCGTTCTCGGCCTTGCCCTCCCAGTAGGCGCCGGCCACCTTCATCAGCTTGAAATGCTTGAGCCGGCCGGTGTCCGGCACGTGCGGGCCGCGGCAGAGAT
>JALVTX010000005.1 GCA_027035825.1 Mariprofundaceae bacterium | reverse complement strand
AGCACGAGGCCGACAAGAAGGACGAAGACAAGAAGGATGACGATGAGAAAGAGCATCATGATCACCATGACAAGAAGGATCATGACAAGGACGAGCACGACGACTGATTCCAGTCAGCAACGGGGCCGGCAACGGCCCCGTTTCATTTGATCCCCTCTCGCCGGGAACATTCGGCTCAGCAAGCCGCCTAACCGCTCCTCCAGACCCCGTTTTCAGTTACAACGGCCGTCACGTTCGCGGCGGGCGTGACATCGAACGCCGGGTTGACCGCGTCCGCGCCCGGGGCGGCCACGCGGATGCGCCGCCAGACGCCGTCCTCGTCCATGCCATCCATCATCAACACCTCGTCCGCCTCCCGCTCCTCGACGACGATGTCCGCGCCGCTGGCGCAAGCGGCATCCAGCGTGCTCGTGGGCGCGGCCACGTAGAAGGGCACGCCGTGCGCGCGCGCGGCCAGCGACAGCGCATACGTGCCAATCTTGTTCGCCACGTCGCCGTTGGCCGCGATGCGGTCGGCGCCCACCACCACCGCATCCACCTCGCCCAGCGCCATGCGCCAGGCAGCGGCGCCATCGGCCTGGATGCGGCAATCCACGCCCTCCTGACCCAGCTCCCAGGCGGTCAGCCGAGCGCCCTGCAGACGCGGGCGGGTTTCATCCACCCAGACAAACGGGCGCTCGCCCGCGCGGGCCAGTTGATAGACGCCCGACAGCGCGGTGCCCCAGTCCACCGCCGCCAGCCAGCCGGCGTTGCAATGCGTGAGGATGCGCCGCTGCCCCACGGCCAGCAGCCCGGCCAGGCATTCGCCCATGCGGCGGTTGGCCTCTACCTCGGCATCGGCCCAGGCCTGGGCCGCGTCCAGCATGCCGGCATCGCCGGCGCCTGCCCCGGATGCCGCCTCGGCCATCGCATCACAGGCATGAAACAGATTCACCGCCGTGGGCCGGGTGGCGCGAAAGCGCGGCAGCCAGTGCGATTCGAAGCGCGCGCGATCCACGCGCCAGGCCAGAGCCAAGCCGAACGCCGCCGCGGCGCCAATGCTCGGGGCGCCCCGCACGGCCATGGTTTCGATGGCTCGGGCCACGTCCTCGGGATCGCGGCTTTCAACCTGCTCGAAGCGATGCGGCAGCCGCCGCTGGTCAATCCACCGAACCGCGCCGTCCGCCCAGTCCACGGCGCGGCATTCCCGACCCGCGACCCTCAACCCGCCGGCCGCCGAAGGCGGCGCAGCACCCCGTCCAGCTCCGCCGGGCGGGTGTAGCGAATGCGCATCTCGCCGCTGCCGTTCTTCCGGACGCGAATCTCCACCGGCAGTCCCAGCGCGCGCGTGAGCTCATCCTGGAGCGCCGCGACGTCCGCGTCCGTCTTGCGGCGGGCGCTGGCGGGCCGCTTCCCGGCCTGTTTGGCATGGCGCTCCATCTCCCGGGCGCTCCATCCCTGCTTGACGCACGCGTGCGCCAGCTCCTCCGCTCTGGATGCATCCAAGCCGACCAACGGACGCGCCTGACCCATCGTAAGTTCGCGATTTTCAATCATTTTTTGGACGCTCTCGGGCAACTGGAGCAGCCGGATCAGGTTGCTGACCTGCATGCGCGACACGCCGATGCGATCGGCCACCTCCTGCTGGGTGCAGCCGAACTCCTCCATCATCTGCTGGTAGGCGCGCGCGGACTCGATGGCCGTCAGGTCGTCGCGCTGCTCGTTCTCGATGATGGCCAGCTCCAGCGCCTGAAGATCGTCCACCTCGCGCACGATGGCGGGAATCTCGAGCAGCCCCGCCGCCTGCGCCGCTCGCCAGCGACGTTCGCCGGCAATGAGTTCGTAGCCGTCGCCCGCGGGCCGGAGCAGGATCGGCATCAACACACCCTCGCGGCGCACGGATTCGGTCAGCGATTCGAGCTCGGCATCGTCAAAATGGCTGCGCGGCTGGTAGCGGTTCGGGCGAATCTTCGAGATCGGCACCGTCGAGGCCTGCGCCATCAGCTCCGGCGCCGGCGAATCCGAGAGCAGCGCCCCCAGGCCCTTTCCAAGCCCGCGTTTTTTAACGGTTTTCGCCACGTTCCACCTCCAGGTTGCGGTCACGCTCCAGCATCTCCTGCGCCAGCTTCAGGTAGGCCTGGGCGCCGGCCGAGCGCATGTCGTGATACAGAACCGGCACGCCAAAGCTGGGCGCCTCAGAGAGTCGCACGTTGCGGGGAATCACCTGCGCGTACACCTGCGCCCCGAAATACTGGCGCACCTCCTCCTCCACCTGCACGGCCAGGTTGTTGCGCCGATCCACCATGGTCAGCACGATGCCATCCATCGCCAGCGCGGGATTGAACGAGGCCCGGACGCGGCGGATGGTGTCCATCAACTGCGTCAGGCCCTCCATCGCATAGAACTCCGTTTGCAGCGTCACCATCACGCGATCGGCCGCGGTCAGCGCGTTGATGGTCAGCAGGTTCAATGCCGGCGGGCAGTCAATCAGCACATAATCGAAGGCCTCGCCGTCCCATTCGACGAAGGCCCGAGCCAGTACCCGCTCGCGGTCGGGCACGTCCACCAGCTCCACCTCGGCGCCGGCCAGATCCATGCTGGCCGGAGCGATGTAAAGGCCCTCATGGGCCGTTTCCATCACGATGTCCCGCAGCGCGGCCTCGTTCATCAGCACATCGTACGTGGCCGACGGCACCTGCTGCTTGTCTACGCCCAAGCCGGTGGTGGCGTTGCCCTGCGGGTCGAGGTCCACCAACAGCACCTGCTGATCCAGCGCCGCCAGCGATGCGGCCAGATTGATGCTGGTCGTGGTCTTGCCCACGCCGCCCTTCTGATTGGCAATGGCGATGACCGGCCCCAGCCGCCGGTTCCGTGGCCGATGTTTCACGTGAAACCCTCCGTTCGCCGATAACGCTGCACCGCCTGCTCGCTCCCGTCCAGCGGCACGCGCGCCGCGCCGTCGTAGCGCCAGCCGGCCACTTCGGCCGGCGGCATGTCCAGCGCCGTGGGCAGTACCGCCAGACCGCCCGCCGCCACCAGCGGTGCGCACATCGTCAGCAGTTCGCCCGGCCGGGTGACCGCCCGCGCCACCAGCACGTCGGCGGTCACGCCCCGCGCCTCGCGCACGTCGCAATCCAGCACCTCGGCTTCCAGCGGCAGCACCCGCGCCAGGTGCCGCAGGAACTCCGCCCGCTTCTTGCGTCGCTCCACCAGCACGCCGCGCAAGCCCGGCCGGGCCAGGAGCAGCGGCACGCCGGGCACGCCCATGCCGCTGCCCACGTCCAGCAGCGTCCCCCGCTCCGGCATCCACGCCAGCAGGGCCAGCGAGGGCTCGATGAATCGCCGCCGGAACAGCGCCGCATCCTTGACCGACGTCAGGTTGAGGGCGCGGGAGAATCGCAGGGTTTCCTCAACGTATTGCGACAGCCGCGATTCCGTGTCGCTCATGCGTTGCGCAAATGCATCATCAGGCAGGTGATGGCGGCAGGGGTGACGCCCGAGATGCGCGCCGCCTGCCCCAGGTTGCGCGGGCGCGCCTCCCGCAGCTTCTGGCGGCATTCGGTGCTCAACCCGCGCACCGCGTCATAATCCAGCCCCTCCGGGATGCGCTGCGATTCCAGATGACGGAACCGCTCCACCTCCAGCTCCTGCTTCTGCAGGTAGCCCTCGTAGTGCGCCATCGCCATCAGGCTGGCGCGATCCCGCGCACCCAGCCCTTGCGCCGTCTCCAGCAGCGCCAGCGCCTTTTCCAGCGGCACGTCCTGACGATGCGCGTAGGACGCCAGCGATACGCCCTGCGCCGGCGTGGGCAGGCCCAAGCGCTCCAGCCGCTCCCGCCAAGCCCGCCCGTGCCCCACCACGGTCTCGCGCAGCTCGACCTCGGCCGCCTCCAGCCGCGCGCGCCTGGCCTCGAACGCGCGCGTTCTCGCCTCGTCGTACAGGCCCAGGCGGATGGCCGTCTCGCCCAGGCGCAGGTCGGCATTGTCCTCTCGCAGGCGCAAGCGGAACTCGGCCCGCGCCGTGAACATCCGGTATGGCTCGCTCACCCCCTTGCGCACGAGGTCATCCACCATCACCCCCAGGTAGGCTTGGGCCCGATCCGGAACCCACGCTTCCAGCTCCAAGGCGCGCGCCGCCGCATTGATGCCGGCCAGGCAGCCCTGCGCCGCCGCCTCTTCGTAACCGGTGGTGCCATTGATCTGGCCGGCATGGAACAGGCCCCGCACCCGCTTGCACTCCAGCGTGGCCTCCAGCTCCGTCGGATCCACGTAATCGTATTCGATGGCGTAACCAGGGCGGATGATGCGCGCCTGCTCCAGGCCCGGTACGGCGCGAACGAACGCCCACTGCACATCCACCGGCAGCGACGTGGAAATGCCGTTCGGGTACACCTCCTCGTGATCGCGCCCTTCCGGCTCCAGGAAAATCTGGTGACTACTCTTGTCCGCGAAGCGCACCACCTTGTCCTCGATGCTGGGGCAATAGCGCGGGCCAACGCTCTGGATGGCGCCCGAATACATCGGCGAGCGATGCAGGTGGGCGCGGATGATGTCGTGGGCGCGCTCCGAGGTGCGCGTGATGTGGCAAGGAATCTGATCCTCGAGGATGGATGCGTGGATCGCCGAGAACGGCAGCACGTCGGTATCGCCGGGCTGTTCCTCCAGCGCCTCCCAGCGGATGCTGCGCCCGTCGAGCCGCGGGGGCGTGCCGGTCTTCAGTCGCCCCAGGCGGAATTCGCGCCGATACAGCTCATCCGTCAGCCCCTGCACGGGGGCATCGCCGGCGCGCCCGGCCGGGATCTGCGTCCCGCCCACATGGATCAGTCCGCCCAGGAAGGTGCCGGTGGTCAGCACCACGGCGCGGGCGGGGTGCGCCATGCCCAGTTCGTCCACGGCCCCCGCGATGCGGTCGCCCTCGAACAGCAGCCCGCGTGCCGTTCCCTGGTGCAACGACAGTTTCGGCTCGCCGGACAGCAACTCGCGCATCACCATGTGATAGATGCGGCGATCGCACTGCGCCCGCGTGGCCCGCACGGCCGGACCCTTGCCGCGATTGAGCAGGCGGTATTGCAGCGCCGCGCGATCCGCCGCCACCCCCATGGCGCCGCCCAGCGCATCCACCTCGCGCACCAGGTGCCCCTTGCCCACCCCGCCGATGGCGGGGTTGCAGGACATCTTGGCAATGGTGTCGAGATTTTGCGTCAGCAGTCGCACGCGCGCGCCGCGACGGGCCGCCGCCAGCGCCGCCTCGCACCCTGCATGGCCGGCGCCGATCACCAGCACGTCCACCGGGCCGTCGGGATGTTTCACGTGAAACGTCGCCTTGCTCATCGGACGACGAAGCTTACGCCGGAAACCAAGGAAAGGCCAAGATGCCATCCGGGGCATAAAAAAGGGGAGGCCGCAGCCTCCCCTCCGAACACTGCGCCGTTCAGCCTCAGGATGCCTTCTTCTTTCTCTCCAGCATGTCGTGGATGATCGGGGTCAGGATCATCTCCATCGCCAGCACCATCTTCGCCGCCGGCACCACGATGGTGTTGCGGCGGGACATGAAGGAATCCTTCAGCATGGACAGCAGCCACGGGAAGTCGATTCCCCACTTCTCCGGCTGCCGCACGCGGATCACCATCAGGCTCTCGTCCGGCGTGGGCACGTCGCGCGCGATGAAGGGGTTGGACGTGTCCACCAGCGGCACGCGCTGGAAGTTGATGTCCGTGTAGGTGAACTGCGGGGTGATGAAGTGCACGTAGTCGTGCATCCGTTGCAGGATGTTGTCCACCACGGCCTCGGTGGAATAGCCGCGCATGGCCGTGTCGCGGTGAATTTTCTGGATCCATTCCAGGTTCACCACCGGCACGATGCCGATGCCCAGATCCACGTAGGGCCGGGCTTCCTCGACCGCGCCATGCAGACCCTCGTAGAACAGCAGGTCGGAGCCTTCGCCCACCTCGCGCCATTCGGTGAAGCGCCCCGGCTCGACGCCGTATTTCTCGGCTTCCTCTTCATCGTGGACGTAGGTGCGGGCCAGGCCCTTGCCCGTCTCGCCATAGGACTTGAACAGCTCGGCGATCTTGTCGAACAGGTTGGCCTCGTCCGAGAAATGACTCAGGCGCTTGCCCTGCGCCGCGTACTCCTTCGCCTTCTCGCGGAACTCGTAGCGATCATAGCGATGAAAGCAGTCGCCCTCGACGATGGCCGGCGTCACGTGCTCGCGGCGGAAGATGTGCTCGAGCGCCACCTTGGCCGTGCTCGTGCCGGCGCCGGAGGAGCCGGTGACCGCGATGACTGGATGCTTGGCAGACATAATCCCTCCAAAAACTCAATAATATCAATAATTTACAAACTGTTTCCGGGTAATCCCGGCGACGTTTCGCCATGCATTATGGCGTGATGGCGGCTTGCCGTCCAATGACAATCCGGCCGTGCGCCCTCGCATCCCGCCATCACTTGCCGATGCAGAACTCCGAAAACACCCGGTCCAGGATCGCCTCAACGTCGCCCAGACCCAGGATCTCGCCCAGCGCCGACCATGCGCCGCGCCATTCCAGCGCCACCAGATCCAGCGAGGCCGCATCGCCCAGCATCGCCAGCCCGGCTTCCAGGCGCATGCGGGCCTGCTCCAGCAGGCGGCGGTGACGTTCGCGCGTGACCACAAGCCCCTCCTCGGCCGCCGGCATCGCCTCCAGGCGTTGGGCCATGGCCTCCACCACCTGGTCGATGCCTTCGCCGGTGACGGCCGACACGGGCAGGAACGCCTCCGCCCACGCGCCCGGCGTCTCGACCAGATCAACCTTGTTCATCAGGCGGATGTCCGCCGGCGCATCCACGTCCCACGTCTCCGGCCGCGTGGCGTCCGCCACCAGCAGGGTCACATCGGCGCTGCCGGCCGCTTGCCGCGCCCGCCGAACCCCCTCCCGCTCGATGGCATCGGCGCTGTCGCGCAGGCCGGCGGTGTCCGCCAGCCGCACCGGAATGCCGGCCACCTCGAACTCGACCTCCAGCACGTCGCGCGTCGTGCCCGGAATATCGCTGACGATGGCGCGCTCGCGGCCGGCCAGCCGGTTCAGCAGACTGGACTTGCCGACGTTGGGCGCGCCGATGATGGCCACGGTCGCGCCCTGGAACAGGCGCTCGCCAAAAGCCGCCGTTTTCAGCGACGCCTCGATGGGCGCCAGCAGTTCCCGCTCCACGCGCGAGCGGAGCTCGCCGAACAGCGGCGCCGGCACGTCCTCCTCGGGGAAGTCCAGGCAGGCCTCGACATGGGCCAGCACATGGGTGATTTCCTCCATCAAGCCGCTCACGAAATGGCCGAACTCGCCCGCCAGATGCCGCTCGGCCTGTCTTGCCGCGCGCAGGGTGGCCGCGTCAATGCAGGCAGCCACGGCCTCGGCCTGGTCCAGCGTCATGCGGCCGTTGGCCACGGCCCGGCGCGTGAACTCGCCCGGCCCGGCCATGCGCGCGCCCAGATCGAGCGCGCGCGCCAGAATGGCGCGCAGCAGCACCGGCGACCCATGCGCCTGGAGCTCGACCACGTCCTCGCCGGTATAGGAATGCGGCGCCGGGAAATACAGCACCAGGCCCTGATCCAGCGTCGCCCCTTCCTCGTCCATGAAGCGGGCCAGCACGGCCCGGCGTTCGGGCCAGGGCTCGCTCCGGCCGCAAAGCTGGCCGGCGATGGCGCCGGCCTCGGGGCCGGAGATGCGAATCACGCCCACCCCGCCACGCCCGGGCGGCGTGGCGATGGCGGCTATGGTCGGCATGTATCCGCGATCACCGGAATCAGATGGCCTTCATCTGGCGCATCACGTACCACTGCTGGGCGATGGACAGCACGTTGTTCACCAGCCAGTAGAGCACCAGTCCCGACGGGAAGAACAGGAACATGAAGGTGAAAATTACCGGCAGGAACTTCATGATCTTCGCCTGCATCGGATCGGGCGGCGGCGGGTTCAGTTGCTGCTGCACGATCATCGAGGCGCCCATCAGCACCGGCAGGATGTAATACGGATCCATCGCCGACAAATCGTGAATCCAGCCGGCGAACGGCGCATGCCGCAGCTCGATGGACACCAACAGCGTCTTGTACAGCGCGAAGAACACCGGAATCTGGATGACGATGGGCAGGCAGCCGCCCAGCGGATTGACCTTGTGCTTCTTGTACAGGGCCATCATCTCCTGGCCCATCCGCTGACGATCGTCGCCATAGAGCTCGCGCAGGCGCTGCATCTCCGGTTGCAGCTTGCGCATCGCGGCCATGGATTCGTACGACTTCTTGGTGGGAATGAAGAACAGCGCCTTGATGAGAATCACCAGCACGATGATGCACCAGCCATAGTTGGGGATGAACCGGTGCAACCACAGCAGCAAGTCGTGCATCGGCTTGGCGATGAAGGCGAACCAGCCATAGTCCACCGAGCGTTCCAGGCCCACGTGCAGGGTTTCCATCACCGGCGTGGACTTGGGGCCGATGTAGACGCGGGAAGCAAACTCGGCGCTTCCGCCTCCGACGCGAACCGGCGATTCCAGCACGCCGGCCTGGTAGGTGGAGTCTCCGCCCTGTGTCGCGCCCTTGAAGTAATACTGGTACTTGCGCTTCGCATCGCCGATGACGGCGGCGATGAAATAGCGGTTCATGATGCCAACCCAGCCACCCCTGGACGAATACAGCACCGGGCTTTGCTCATCGAGATCGTCGAACGACACTTCCTTGAGCTTGTCGTCAAACAGCCCGATCGGCCCCTTGTACTGATACATCCGGGATTTCTCCCGGTTCGGGTTGACGCTGACCACCTGGCGATACATGCGCGCCGTCTTCCCCGCCACCTGGTCGCGCACGTCCAGCACGTAGGCGCCCTGCTTCAGCCGGATCTCGCGCGTCCAGGCCCGGCCATCGTCCAGCGTCGCCGCCAGCGTCAGCACCGTTTCGTCCCCCTGTCGCTTGCGGGAAACGACGCGGAACTCCGGCAACGGATGCCCCACCACCCCGGCGTTGACGTAGAGCGCCTGCTTGCCGTCGCGCCCCAGGATGTCCACGAACGGCGCGGAGGGATCCAGCTCCTTGCGATATTTCAGCGCCACGGCGCGGATCAGCGCGCCGCGCGCATCCACGGTCAGCCTGAGCACGCCGTTCTCCAGCGTGGCCAGGGTGCGCGCGGGTTGCCGTCCCGCGGGCGCGGAGGCCTGCGCGACGGTCGGCGTCGTGGCCTGCGAACCGCCCTTGGGCGGCGAGGGCGGCGCGGCATGATCCTGGCCCGGCGATGCGCTGCTCCCCTCCTGGTTCGCGGCCTGTCCGGCCGTCGCGGTCTGGCTTGCTTCCGGGGCCTCGGGCGTCGGAAACAGGAACTGCCAGCCGGCCAGAATGGCCATGGACAGCACGAACGCCAGGATCATGTTGCGTTGTTGTTCCATTATCGAATCTCCTCGAATGTGTGCGCCGGATGCGGCTTGCGCTCGGGCACCGGGTCGAAGCCGCCGCGGGCGAACGGATGGCACCGAAGCAGGCGCCTCACGGCCAGCCACAGGCCGCGGGCCACGCCATGGGTCTCGATGGCCTGGGCGGCGTAGCAAGAACAGGTGGGTTCATAGATGCAGCGCGGCGGCAGCATCGGCGAAATCAGATACTGGTAGAGACGAACGAGGCCAATCAGCAGCCGTTTCATGCCCGTCGTTTCCGGTGTTCGTTCGTGATGGCGTTCATGATGCGCTCCAGGCCTCGTCGCATGTCCTCGGCGGGTTGCTCCATCCGCTTCCAGTCGGCCAACGGAATCGCCAGCACGTCCACGCCGACATCGCGAATCTCATGCACGCGAAACGCTTCGCGAAGCTGGCGTTTCAGGCGATTGCGGCGCACGGCCGAGCCGTACTTGCGCGAGACGGCCAATCCCAGTCGCGCATGGGAGAGACCGTTCGGACGATAGATCAGGCGCAGATGCCCCGCCGTCAGCCTGCGCCCGCGGCGCAAGGCCGCGAAATCCGCTTTCCGGCGTAGTCGGCAATGCGGAGGAAAACGGCGCTTCCGACCCTGGTTCAGGCGTCCGACTCAGGCGCTCAGGCGCTTGCGCCCCTTGGCCCGGCGGCGGTTGATGACGGCGCGACCGGAACGGGTGGCCATGCGGGCGCGGAACCCGTGGGTGCGGGCGCGGCGAATCCGGCTGGGTTTGAATGTGAAGCTCATGTTCGTCTCCTTGGCTGAAAAGGGCTGCGAATGGTAGGAAACCCGGCCACGGTGTCAAGAAATGCCAGCGCTTTGAAGGCCTTGGCTGGCCTTTCATCCCGACGGGTGACCTTTGCGCCTTGCGCCCCTAGCATTGACGGCATGGGCGAGGCTTCCGGAAAGATGGACTGGCAGGTGATCCTGAACGCGCTGGCGGAGGACGTGCCGGCGGCGCGCTTCGATGCCTGGATCCGGCCGATTCACGCCACCATCGAGGACGGCACGCTGGCGCTGCACGTGCCCAGCCGTTTCTTTCTCGACAACCTGAAGGATCACTACGGCGAAACCATCCGGCAGCTCGCGCGGGAGCATTTCGGCCCCGACGTGGAGGTGGATTTCCGCGTGGACGCCTCCATCATGCAGGAAGCGCCGAAACAGGATGCCGAAACGCCAACTCACCCGAAGGTGGACGGCTTCATCGAATCCCGCTTTACCTTCGCCAACTTCGTCGTCGGCCCCAGCAACGAGTTCGCCCACGCTGCCTGCCGCGCCGTCGCCGAGCAGCCGGGCGAGATCTACAACCCGCTTTACATCTACGGCGGCGTGGGCCTGGGCAAGACCCACCTCATCAACGCCGTGGCCAACGAACTGATTCAGCGCAACGACTTCTCCATCGCCTACCGCACCAGCGAACGCTTCACCAACGAGCTCATCCAGGCCATCCGCGGCGGCGCCACCGAGCAGTTCCGAGACCGCTACCGCAAGGTGGACGTGCTCATCATTGACGACGTGCAGTTCATCGCCGGCAAGGCCAGCACGCAGGAGGAGTTCTTCCACACCTTCAACGCGCTCTACGAAGCCCGCAAGCAGATCATCCTGACCTCGGACAAGCCGCCGCGCGAGATGGATCACTTGCAGGAGCGCCTGAAGTCGCGCTTCGGCTGCGGCCTGGTGGCGGACATCCAGCCTCCCTCGCTGGAGACGCGGCAGGCCATCCTCAAGAGCAAGGCGGAGCTGGCCGGCGTGAAGCTGCCGGACGAGGTGACGACGATGCTCGCCACCCGCATCACCAGCAACGTGCGCGAACTGGAAGGGGCGCTGACGCGGCTCACCGCGCATGCCACGCTCACCGGCCGCGCCATCGACATGGATTTCGCCCGCCGCGTGCTGCGCGACCTGCTGCACGAGGAAGTGAAGGCCGTCACCATTGACGACATCCAGAAGCACGTCGCCAACTACTACAACATCCGCGTGCAGGACATGCGCTCCAAGAAACGCAGCCGCAACATCGCCTTTCCCCGCCAGGTGGCGATGTATTTCAGCAAGGCGCTGACCTCGCGCTCATTGCCCGAGATCGGCGAGCATTTCGGCGGCCGCGATCACACCACGGTGCTCTACGCGGCGCGCAAGATCGAGGCGAAGATGGACGAGGACGAGGCCTTCCGCGAGGAGATGAACCGGCTGGCCAAGCTCATCCGCGGCTGAAGGCCTGTGCACAAGTCCAGTGAAAAGCCCCGGAGAGCCTGTGGATGGATTGGGAACAAGCCGCTTTTCATCCGGCGCGCATCCATGGCATGCCCGCGGGCCAGAAACCATCCACCCGGATTCACCGTTCCATCCACAGGACAAGGGCGCGCAAGATGCCGTCGGACAAGGCCATTCCCGAGATGTCCACAGCTTCCACAAAGCCTATGACGACTGCTGGATTTTTGATATAAACGGCCTGACCAAAACAGGAGAGCAACATGCACATCACGGTTTCCCGCAACAACATTCTCGGCGCCGTGCAGCGCTGCCAGAACGTGGTCGAGCGAAGGCACACGGTGCCCATCCTGTCCAACATCCTGCTTCGCGCATCCGATGACGACCTGACGGCAAGCGCCACCGACCTGGAGGTCGGCATCCGGGCGCGCGTGGACGCCTCGGTGCAGGAAGCGGGCGGCACCACCGTGGCCGCGCGCAAGCTCTTCGACGTGCTCAAGGAGCTGGACGCCGACGCCGACGTGGAGCTGAAGACGGAAGACGGATTCCTGCGCATCGCCAGCGGCCGCTCCCGCTTCAAGCTGGCGACCATGGCGCCGGACGATTTTCCCGACGTGCAGGAAGAATCCGGCGGCGTGGCCGTCCGGCTGGACGGCGCGGATCTGGCGGCGATGATCGCCTCCACCAGCTTCGCCATGTCCACGGACGAAACGCGCAAGTACTTGACCGGAACATTGTTCGAACTGGACGGCGATGGGCGGTTGAACCTGGTGGC
The DNA here is from genome assembly GCA_027035825.1 of Mariprofundaceae bacterium. Lineage (GTDB taxonomy): Bacteria > Pseudomonadota > Zetaproteobacteria > Mariprofundales > Mariprofundaceae > JALVTX01. Next base: position 1,777 of record JALVTX010000005.1, on the reverse strand, counting down.
GACGGATGGCCACCGTCTGGCCCTGATGCGCCGGAACCTGGGGCAGCCGGTCGAGACCTGCCAGAGCATCGTGCCGCGCAAGGCGGTGGTGGAGATTCGCAAGCTGTGCGAGGACGAGCCGGGGCAGGTGGAACTGCGCATCGGCGAGCGGCAGATCGGCCTGAACGCCGGCGGCTGCACGCTGGTGTCCAAGCTGATTGACGCCCGCTTCCCCAACTACGCGGACGTGATTCCGGTGAACAACCCGGAACTGGCGACGGCCAGCCGCGCGGAGCTGGATCAGATCCTGCGTCGCATCATGATCGTGGCCAACGAGTTTACGCACGACGTGCGGCTGCTGCTGCGCCCCGGCGAGATGGTGGTTTCGGCTCACAACACCGACCAGGAGCAGGCCGAGGAGTCGTTGGAGCTGGACTATGCCGGGCCGGAGACCGAGATCGGTTTCAATGCCCGCTACATCCGCGACGTGCTGGGCGTGATGAAGGGCGATGCGGTGCGCATCCATTTCCGTGACGGGCTGTCGCCGGTGCTGCTGGACGAAAGCGAGGATGCCGCGGCGCAGTTCGTCATCATGCCGATGCGCATCTGAGTCCTGATCCCGGCCCGCCGGTGAGCGACGCCGCCATCCTCCAGCTGCGCGACCTGGAAGCGACGGATTTGCGCTGCCATCGCCGCGTGCGGTGGCGCTGCGAGCCGGGGATGAACTTGGTCACCGGCGCCAACGGCAGCGGCAAGACCAGCCTGCTGGAGGCCGTGCACTTGATGGGACATGGCCGATCGTTCCGGCAGGCGCGCGACCCGGCGCTGGCGCGCTGGGAGAGCGACGGATTCAGGATATCCGGAACTTGGCGGCGCTATGGCCCGCTGCATGTGCGGGTCACGGGCGGCGGCCGCGGAACCGAGGTGTTCCTGCAGGGGCGCAGGCTGACGCAGCGCATGGAACTGGCCGAGACATTGCCGGTGCTGGTCGAATCGCCGCAGGGCGCGCGGCTGGTGGACGGCGCGCCGGCCGAGCGCCGGCGCTGGCTGGACCGGATGACGCTGTATTGCCGGCCGGAGGTGGCGCCGCGCTACCGGGCCTATCTTCGTTGCCTGATGCAGCGGGGGCGTCTGCTCCGGCGGCGGGCAAGCGAGGCCGAGATCGAGGTCTGGGAGCAGCAGATGGCGGCGCACGGCGTGGCGGTGATGCGCGCCCGCGACGAGGTGATGGCCGCGCTCAACGCGGCGCTGGCCGAGGAGACGGAGTTGACCGGGAGCGGTCTGCGGGTGCGTATCCGGCGCACCGCGCCGATGGAGGCGGAGGCGTTCGCGGCGCGGCTGGCTAGGCAGCGGCGCGAGGCCCGGGGCGGCCCGCTGCGCATGGGGCCGCATTGCGACCGCGTGGAGATGCCGCAAGGCCCGCGGGACATCCGCGCCTGTGGCTCGCGCGGGCAGCAGAAGCTGGCCGCGGCGGCGGTGAGGCTGGCGGAATGCGCGGTTCGCGGGCAGCATCGTGGACTGGTGCCGGTGCTCCTGCTGGACGATTGCATGGAAGCGCTGGATCCGTCCCGGCGGCGGGCGCTGTTGGCGCGGTTGGCCAGGCATGAGGGACAGGTGTTGATGACCGCGCCGACGGGCGCGATCCTGCCCGGGAACTGGCCTGTCCACACCTTCGCCCTGGACGCGGGCGAGCAAGAACAACCAGCGCGGGCTGGCGTGGAGGAAGCGGCATGAGTGCACAGGCGGAGCAGAAATACGGGGCCGACAGCATCAAGGTGCTGCGGGGCCTGGATGCCGT
>JALVTX010000004.1 GCA_027035825.1 Mariprofundaceae bacterium | reverse complement strand
TGAAACGAATCCTTCTGACTGTCTGCATCCTGGCGCTGCCGACGGCCGCGATGGCGTGGCCGTGGTCGCGCGACTTGATGAACCAGCCGTCCATCAAGCCGCAGGAGCCGCCCATCAACACCTATCCGAAGGACTCCGTCCCGGTGGGCGGCCCCTGGACGAAGGTGCAGGATCGCGACGCCGCCGATGCTCTGAAGAACCCGGTGCCGGCGACCAGGAAGTCCATCCTGCATGGTCAGGCCCTGTTCCGGATCTACTGCTTCCCGTGCCACGGAACGAATGGCAAGGGCGATGGCCCGGTGGGCAAGATCTTCGAGGCCCAACCGGCGGATCTGACCTCGGATTACGTCAAGCATGACCTGTCCGATGGCTGGATCTGGGGCACCATCACGTTTGGCAGCTACATCATGCCGCGCTATGGCTACGACATGTCGCCGACCGAGCGCTGGGACGTGGTGAACTACATCCGCAACGTGCTGGAAAAGGAAATGACCGCCAAGAACAAGGCCGAGCGCGCCAAGGAAGTGCTCACCAAGGCCGGCAAGAAGGGAGGGGAGTAAGCCATGAATCTGTCACAGGCGAACTGGGCTGTCCTGATGGACAACTATCTGTTCACGCTCTACATCCCGCTGGCGGCCGCCTTCTGGTGCTCGGTGCTGCATCTGGTCAACGGCAAGTGGCGCTACGAGGTGCGCTTCCTGATGGCCTCGGCGCGGGCGCTATTCCCGCTCGGCTTCGCGCTGCTGCTCGTGATCCTGTTCGTTGGCGGCGAGAAGGCCTTCCCGTGGATGGGCGGCGAGACGATGGGCGAGCCGCTGAACGGCTGGCACGATCACACCTTCTTCATCGTGCGCGAGATCGTGCTGTATCTGGCGGTCTGGGGCTTCTGCCTGCATTTCTTCAAGTTGCAGCGCAAGGAGTTCCCGCACGCCGACCCGGCCGATCGCCGGCGTTTCCGCAACGTGGCGCTGCTGGTGCCGTTCGTCTACTGCATCTACGGCACCATCGTGAGCTGGGATTTCGAGATGACGCAGTGGCCGCGCTGGTGGAGCCCGCTGTATGGCCCGTATCACTTCGAGAGCATGATGCGCGCCTTTTTGGCCTTCTTCATCGTGTCGCTGTTCGTGCTGCGCATGCGCGACTCGCTGAAGCGCCGCATCAACGACTACGTGTTCAATTACTGCGCCCAGATCATGCTGGCGCTGACCATCATCTGGACATATGCGTTCTTCGCGCAGTATCTGGTGATGTGGTATGGCGACCTGCCGGAAGAGATCGAGCGCTATCACAAGATGATGGACGGCCCGAACTGGTACCTGTTCTGGGGCTTCTTCCTGCTCAATTCGTTCGTGCCGTTCCTGATGCTCATCTTCAAGGCCATGCGGCATTCGCCGGCGCTGATGCTGTTCCCGTCGGCGAGCATCCTGATCGGCACCTTTGTGGAGCGGTACATGTGGATCATCAGCCCGCACGCGGACGACATCGACCACACGCCCTTCTTCTCGTCCTGGGTGGACGTGGCGATTACGCTGACCATCTTTGGTCTGGGATGCCTGCTCTGGGATCGCCAGATGAAGAAGGACGGCCTGTATTACGAGGGCGAGGAAGAGGAGACGCCGGCGCAGGGCGCGACGGCCTGATTCTTTTCATCCCTCATTGGAATGAACCGCCGGCTTCGAGCCGGCGGTTTTTTTGTTCGGTCTATGGTTCGAGGATCGGGTTCGATTCAGGTTATGCCGAGCGACTGCCGGGGATTGGGACGCTTGTGTTGTCGGGTTGGGGTTGGGCCTGATGCGGTTTCATCCTTGATGCATCCTTCAGGGCGGGTTACCCACCAAGCGGTTTGCGTCGGGCTGAAGACCGACCTGCTTGCGGGAGGATCGGCCTCGGATCAGTGCGTTGGGGTCAAGCCGATGCGTCTTTCGCGTCGGTCTGATGCTGGCGGTTGCGTTCCAGCGCCCGTTGCAACAGCAGCGTCAGTTCGAACAGCAGCCACATGGGCAGCGCCAGCATGATCTGCGTCACCACGTCGGGCGGCGTCAGGATGGCGGCGGCCACGAACACGATGAGCACCACGTAGCCGCGGTTGGCGGCCAGCTTTTCCCGCGTCAGCGCGCCAAAATGCATCAAGAGCAGCAATCCCAGCGGCATCTCGAAGGCCACGCCAAACGCGAACAACATGCGGATGAACAGGGTCAACGACTCCTTCAGCGATGGCATGGCCGCGATGTGGTCGGACGCGAAGCCGAAGAAGAACTTGAAGGCGAACGGAAAGACGCCGTAATAGGCAAACGCCGCGCCGGCGTAGAACAGCGCTCCGCCCAGAAGCAGCATCGGCGTGAACACGCGCCGCTCATGCGCATACAGGCCGGGCACGATGAAGGCCCAAAGCTCGGCCAGTAGCCAGGGGAAGGTGAGCGTGAAGGCCGCGAACATGGACAGGCGCAGGTAGGTGAAGAAGGCCTCGTGCGGGGCGATGAACACCATCGTCGGATGCGGCCCGAGCGCGGCGCGCAGCGGCGAGGCCAGGAAATCGAACAGCGCGTCGGCCTGCCAGAAGCACAATGCGAAGGCGACAAAGAGGACGAGCAGGTAGCGCAACAGGCGGTTGCGCAGCTCAAGCAGGTGGGAGATCAAGGCTTGTCGCGGGTCTTGCCGGCGGCGTCATCTCCGATGGGCTCAAGGTCGGTGACGTCCCGCGCCACGTCGTGGAGCTTGCCCTTGATGTCGATGACTTCCTGTTCCATCGGCTCGCGAATCTGCTGCTGGATGTTGCGCCATTGCTGGGTGGCGTAGCCCACGAGGCGGCCGATGGTCTGCGCCGCCTGCGGCAGGCGCTGCGGGCCCACGACGATGAGCGCCACCAGACCGATGACGATCATTTCCATCCAGCCGATGCCGAAGATTTCCATGCCGGAATCCCGCGCGCGTTTAGCGGGCGCTTACGTGTGTTCCTCGCCGTTCTTCTTGGCGGCGTCGTCGCTCTGCAAGCCGGTGCGCAGCCCCTTGACGAAGCGGCCCAGCCCCTCGCCCAGCTCGGGCAGGCGCTTGGCGCCGAAGAGCACGAGCACGATCAGCAGAATGACGAACAGTTCGGGCAATCCCAAGCCAAACATGGCGGCCTCCTTGGGTTGAATGGCTGCAAGTCTGGCGAAACGCGCCCCGAAAGGCTACCTCGTTTCCGTTGCGACCTGTTGCGTCACGACGATTCGGCCGCACGCAGTTCCAGCGGTTCGCCGCATTGCGGGCAATCATGCCACTGCGGCAACTCGGCGCTCTTTTCCAGATCCAGGCGAATCTCGTTGCCGCAGGCCGGGCATGCGCCCGAGGCCGCGATGCCTTCCTCCGGCGTGTTCCAGCGCTTTCTCGCCACATAGACGCCGGCAATCAGGAAGCCTGGCACCAGCACGAAGTGCGCCACGGGGATGAAAACGCAGACGATTGCCACGGCCCAGAGCCCGAGCAGGGCCTGGATACCGCGCGCCTTGCGTTCCTTTTCGGAAAACGCCAGCACTTCCATCTTCGCCGGGCTGGTCGCGCCGCCTTTTTGCTGCTTGAAGACGATGTCATGGGTGACGTGTTCCGCCATTTCATCTTCCCCCGGATTGGCTCGTTGGCTGCCGGCCCCTCTGGCCGGCGGCCACCATGATCAGCGGCCGCGGGCGCTCCGTCAACAGCGCTGGCAGCGACACGGCCGGAAGCCGCTCCAGCGCCTGTTCCGGGCAGGCCTGGATGCAGAGGCCGCAGCCCGTGCAGGCGTCCGCCGCCAGTTCGAGGATGGCGTTGTTGCCGAACGGGCGGACGCTGAGCGCCCCGGTCGGGCAGGCGGGCACGCAGTCGCCGCAGGCGGTGCAGGCGGCGGTGGCCTGGATGGCGCCGAACGGGAAGCCATCCATCACCGGCACGGGCGTGAAGTTCGGGTTCAGGTGCGGCAGCGCGTGCAGGAACAGTTGCATGCGCCATGGCAGATCGTCCTCGCCCGTGGTTTCGTTCCCGGCATCCTCGCGCAGCGCCTCGCGGGCGCTCTGGCCGATCTGGGCCGCGGCGACGGCCGCGCCCTGGGCCAGCGACGGCAACAGATTGCGAAAGAAGGCGCGGCGCGCGGGCTCTTTGGGCGCGCGCGCCGCTTGGGCCGTATCGGCGGGCGCGGGGTTTGCTGGCGCGTTCGTGCCATCCCCGGTCTCGCCATCCGCATCCTTTCCATCCTCCAGGGCCATCTTGACGCCCAGCGCCTGTGACAGCGCATCCCATTCGCGGCGCGTCTGTTCCATCATGGCCTGGCCGTGGCGCAGCGGGCAGCCCTGGCAGGCGTGGATGCCGTCCAGCACCAGTTCGCGGACGCCTTCGGCGGCCAGTCCCGCCAGCAGCGTGACATCCCACGCCGCATGGCAAGGCACGCGGATGTCTGCCCTCGCGCTTCCGGCCGCGTCGCAGGCCGCGTGGATGCGCTTGCTTCCCTCGGCCAAGCGCTGGCGCGCCCCGGCCAGCCACGCCGCGGGGCGGACGCGCGGATGCGCGAGAGCGTCCGTGGGGCAGACCGTGACGCAACCCGTGCAGCCAGTGCAGACCTCGGCATCCAGCGCGGGCGGGCCGTCATGGATGGCGAGCGCCCCGGCCGGGCAGGCATCCGCGCAGCGGCTGCATGGCGCGGTTTCCGGCATCCGGGCATTGAGGCAGGCGGCGGCGTTCAGGCGCGGAGGCGAGGCAGGCGCCGTCAGTCGGGATGTGCTAGAATCCATGCACAGGATGGTAAGAGCCTTGTGGATGGGAGGCAAATCCGAAACATGTATTGGCGGGACATGCATTCACGTCATGCAATCGGAACCTGTCAAATATGCATTGACTGTATCATATATAATGATATAATGGTTCGCATGAAGGGCGAACCCGTTTCATCCGTTGCGAGGAGGGCATCGTGAGCGACAACCCACGCAGGACATTTCTCTACACCATGGCGGGCGTGATGGGCACGGCGGGCGCCTGCGCCACGGCCGTGCCGTTCATCCGCGCGCTGGAACCGGCGGCGGACACCGTGGCCGCCGGGGTCACCGAGTTCGACGTGTCCGAAGTCGAGCCGGGCATGATGAAGACCATCATGTGGCGCGGCCAGCCGATCTTCGTGCTGCACCGCACCGAGGAGATGCTCAAGAGCCTGTACGGGCACGACGACATGCTGCGCGATCCGCTCTCCAGGGCCATTCCCGAGGTGCAGGCCGACTGGATGAAGACCAGGGAGCAGCGCATCACCCGCGCCATCAAGCCGGAATACCTCGTGGTCAGCGGCGTCTGCACGCACCTGGGCTGCATCCCGGTGTTCGAGCCGCACGCTGGCGGTGGCGGGGATCTGCCGAAGCGCTGGCCCGGCGGCTGGCACTGCGCCTGTCACGGTTCGAACTACGATTTGTCGGGGCGCGTGTTCAAGGGCGTGCCGGCGCCGTACAACCTGTTCATTCCGCCCTATCGCTACACCAGCGACACCACGATTCGCATCGGCTGAGGGAGACGACCATGCTGGAGAGAATGCTGAATTCGCGCCTGGCCCAGTGGCTGGACGACCGCACCCACGTGGTGCAATACATCCGCTTCCACCTGATTGACTACCCAACGCCGAAGAACCTGAACTACTGGTACGCCTTTGGCTCCATCGCGCTGGTGGTGCTGATCATCCAGGTGCTGTCGGGCGTGTTCCTGGCCATGGACTACAAGCCCTCTGCCCTGCCGACGGGCAACGGCTTCTCGATGGCGTTCGATTCCATCGAGCGCATCATGCGCGAGGTGAACGACGGCTGGCTGATCCGCTACATGCACGCGGTCGGCGCCTCGGCCTTCTTCTTCGTGATCTACCTGCACATGGCGCGCGGCATGTATTACGGCTCCTACAAGAAGCCGCGCGAGTTTCTGTGGATCATGGGCGTGCTGATCCTGGTCATCATGCAGGCCACGGTGTTCTTCGGCTACCTGCTGCCGTGGGGGCAGATGTCGTTCTGGGGCGCCACGGTCATCACCAACATCTTCGGCGCCATCCCGGGCATTGGCGATTGGCTGCTGCAACTGGTGCGCGGCGGCTACGGCGTGGGCGATGTGACGCTGAACCGCTTCTTCGCGCTGCACTTCCTGTTCCCCTTCCTGCTGTTCGCGGTGGTGTTCTGGCACGTGATGGCGCTGCACGTGGTGCATTCGAACAATCCCGAGGGCATTGAGCCGGGCGAGAAGGGCATCATCCCGTTCCACCCCTATTACACGGTCAAGGATTTGTTCGGCATCGGCGTGTTCCTGATCGTTTATTCGTGGTTCGTGTTCTTCGACCCGACGGGCCACGGGCTGATTATCGAAACCAACAACTTCAACCCGGCCGATCCGCTGAAGACGCCGCCGGACATCACCCCCGTGTGGTATCTGACGCCGTGGTACGAAATCCTGCGCAGCGTGCCGAACAAGCTGCTGGGCATCGTCGGCATGGCGTTCGCCTACGTCTGCCTGTTCCTGATGCCGTGGCTGGATCGCTCGCCGGTGCGCTCGGCCCGTTATCGCCCCGTCTATCGCGCGATGCTGTTCGTCTTCTTCGCATCCATCGGCGTGCTGGGTTACTGCGGCCACCACGAGGTGACGCCCGAACTGCTGCTCATCGGCCGCATTGCGTCGGTGGTGTATTTCGCCTTCTTCGCGCTGCTGCCGTTCGTGCACAAGTTCGAGAAAACCAGGCCGGTTCCGGAGGAGATTTGACATGAAGAGATGGATGGCATGGCTGGCATTGCTGGGATGGCTGGGGCTGCCCGGAGGGCCGGGATCGGCGTTGGCGGAGGAGGCCGCGCCGCCGCTGAAGCCGGTCACATTGAGCTTCGACCAGAAGACGCTGAAACAGGGCGCGCATGTGTTCGCCGAGGTGTGCATGGGTTGCCACTCGCTGCGCTACGTGACCTGGAAGCACCTGATGGACTATCCGGAGATCGGTATGACGCGCGAGGAGGTGGACGAGATGCGCGGCGACGCGCCGCTGACCGCGCCCATCAAGACCGCGCTCTCCGAGGAGGACGCCAAGGCGAGCTATGGCATCGTGCCGCCGGATTTGACGCTGATGGCGCGCGCCCGCGAGGGCGGCGGCGCCTACATCTACTCGCTGCTGCTGGGTTTCGAGCACGACCCGAAGGGCAAGGTGCCGGACGGCAACTACAACGTCTATTTTCCGGGTCACCGCATCGCGATGGCCGACCCGCTGGGCTGGCTGGATCACGATGCCGACGAGGAGGCCGATATCAAGGCGCAGGCGCGGGCCGTGGCCTCGTTCCTGGCCTTCGTGGGCGAGCCGCACCAGCTGGAGCGCAAGGCGCTGGGCAAGAAGGTGCTGATCTTCCTCGTGGTGCTGACGCTCTTGTTCTGGCTGCTCAAGCGCGAGGTCTGGAAGGATGTGCACTGAGCGCGCTCATGCGGGCGACATTTCCACCCGCGACAGGCTCGAAACAGCGGTGGATAAAACCTATAATCGGAATAACGGATAACCACAAGGAGGTGCGACATGAAAAAGGCATGGGTGATGATGGGACTGCTGGGCGCGTTCGGCATGCTGGCCGCGCCCGTGACGGCGCAGGCGGGCGCGGAAGCGCGCTGCAAGGCCTGCCACAGCTTTGGCGACAAGAATGGCGTGGGGCCGGGCCTGAAGGGCGTGTATGGCAGCAAGGCCGGCACGCATCCGGGCTATCGCTACAAGTTCACCAAGTACATCAAGGGCGAGCCTTGGGTGTGGGATGATGAGCATCTGCGGGCCTGGCTGGACAACAGCAAGAAGGCGGTGAAGGAGTTTACCGGCAATCCGAAGGCCAAGACCAAGATGAATCCGCAGCACATCAAGGGCAAGAAGGCGGACGAGATCATCGCGTTCCTGAAGACCCTGAAATAGGGCGCGCGACGGCGGGCTGGCGGATCCTCCGCGCCAGCCCGGGCGACTGATCTGTCCGCATCAACGGGGCCTGCTCGCAAGGAGCAGGCCCCGTTTTCATGGGCTGCCGCCCGTCCGGCGCAGGATGCGTTCCTGGGCTACGAACACCGATTCCTTGCCGAGCAGCAGCAGGTTGGCGAGGTTGGCGCTGAGCACGGCCAGCATGCCCGGCAGGATGATGTTCGGGTTGGCCGTGAGTTCCAGCAACGCGATCAGGGCCGTCATCGGCGCCCGCAGCGCCGCGCCCAGCATGGCCACCATGCCGATGACGGCATAGAAGCCCGTGGTGCCGGCATGGGCGGGAAACCACGCATGGGCCATCAGCCCCGCCGCCGAGCCGATGGCGCCGCCGATGACCAGCATCGGGCCGATGAGCCCGCCCGGCACCCGCAGGCCGATGGAAATGGCGGTGGCCACCAGCTTGGTGACGATCAACGCCGCCACCAGTTCCAGCGCCAGCCGCCCGTGCAGCATCTGTTCCAGGGTGTCGTAGCTGATGCCCATGATCTGCGGTGTGACCAGCGCCAGCGCGCCGGTGCAGGCGCCAGCCAGGGTGAAGCAGGCCACCGGCGACCAGGCCAGCGTTCGCGAAAGAATCGTCTCGCTGGCGGCCACGAAACCCATCGCGGCCAGTCCCGCGGCCGCGCCCATGATCGCGATCCATGGCAGCTCCGCCAGCGATCCGAGATCAATGGGCGGAATGGCGAAGGCGGGCGAAGGCCCGTGCACGGCGCGGCTGATGACGGCGCCGACCACGGCGGCCATGATGACCGGAAAGAAGCGCACGATGCGGTAGGGCACGCGCAGCACCTCGATGACGAACAGCACGCCGGCCAGCGGCGTGTTGAAGGCGGCGGCCAGGCTGGCGGCGATGCCGCAGGCCATCAGCGTGCGGTTGTCCTCGGCCGGCGCATGCGGCCAGATGCGGGCCAGCAGGTTGGCGCTGGCAGCGCCGATGTGCACGCCGGGGCCCTCGCGATCCACCGAGTGGCCGCTGATGATGGCCGCGGCGCCGCCCAGGAACTGCACCACCGCATTGGCCGGCGGCAGGCGCCCGCGATCGGGCTGGTGGATGCGCTCCAGCACGTGCACGACGCCGATACCCTGGCTGGCGCGCGGCAGCCGCGCGAACACGAATCCCAGCGCCAGGCCGCCCAGCGTGGGCAACAGCAGCCTTGCCAGCGGCGGCAGCGCCTCGTAGTTGCCGATGCGCCCGCCCGGCAGGAAGGTCGCCTGGCCCGCCTCGATGCACCAGCGGAAGGCCAGCACGGCGAGGCTGGCCAGCGCGCCGGCCGCCACGCCCGCAAGGGTCATGCGCGCCAGCGAGGTTTTCGGGGCAGGCGATTCCATCATCTTGAACCATAGACGGACGGCGGTCGTTTTGCATGCGGCCTGGCGGAGCGAGGCACGGGTTCCGGCGCGGTTTCCTTGACCCGTTTTGCCCCGCTCCCTACACTCCCCGAGCCTTTCGCACCCGAGGAGTCCATGCGCGAATTCGAGAAAATCAAACGCCTTCCGCCCTATGTCTTCGCCTCCGTCAACCAGCTGAAGATGGAACTCCGCCACGCCGGGCGGGATATCGTGGACTTCGGCATGGGTAATCCCGACCAGCCGACCCCGAAGCACATCGTGGACAAGCTCTGCGAGGCCGCGCGCGACGGCCGCAACCATCGTTACTCGGTATCGCGCGGCATTCCGGGCCTGCGCCGCGCCATCTGCGCCTGGTACAAGCGCCGCTTCGGCGTCGAGCTCGACCCGGAAACCGAGGCTATCGCCACCATCGGCTCCAAGGAGGGCCTGGCGCACCTGGCCGTGGCCATCACCAACCCCGGCGACCTGGTGATGTGCCCGAACCCGGCCTACCCGATTCATCCCTACGGCTTCATCATCGCCGGCGCGGACATCCGCCATGTGCCCATCGGCCCCGGCGTGGACTTCTTCGAAGGCGTGGCCAAGGCGGTGCGCGATTCCTGGCCGCGGCCCAAGGCGCTGGTGGTGAACTTCCCGTCCAACCCGACGGCGCAGGTCGTGGAACTCGATTTCTACGAGAAGCTGGTGGAGATGGCGCGCGAATACGACCTCATCGTGATTTCCGACATCGCCTACGCCGAAATCTGCTTCGATGGTTACCAGTGCCCGTCCATCCTGCAGGTGCCGGGGGCGAAGGACGTGGCGGTGGAGTGCTACTCGCTGTCCAAGACCTACAACATGCCGGGCTGGCGCATCGGATTCATGGTTGGCAACAGCGAGATCATCGCGGCGCTGGCCAAGATCAAGTCCTACCTCGACTACGGCACCTTCCAGCCCTTGCAGATCGCGGCCTGCGCGGCGCTCAACGGGCCGCAGGACTGCGTGGACGAGATTCGCCGCACCTACCAGTCGCGCCGCGACGTGCTGGTGGACGGGCTACACAAGATGGGATGGATGGCGGAGAAACCGCGCGCCTCGATGTTCGTCTGGGCCGAGATTCCCGACGAGTTCAAGCCGATGGGGTCGCTGGAGTTCTCGAAGAAGCTGCTGACCGAGGCCGGCGTGGCGGTGAGTCCCGGCATCGGCTTTGGCGAATATGGCGATGACTACGTGCGCATCGCGCTGATCGAGAACGAGCACCGCATCCGCCAGGCGCTGCGCGGCATCCGGCAGTTTCTCCATGCCGGCGCCTGAGCGAACGCCTGAACGAACGAAACCGACGGGAGCTGACGATGCATGAGATTCGGGTGGGCCTCCTGGGCCTCGGAACCATCGGCACGGGCGTGGCCCGCATCCTGCTGGAGCAGCAGGAACTGATGAGCCGCCGGCTCGGCAAGCGGGTGCGGCTGGTGGCCGCCGCGGATCGCGACCTGTCGCGTGACCGGGGGCTGGACTTTTCCGGCGTGCGGCTGAGCGACGATGCGATGGCCGTGGCCTGCGCCGACGACGTGGACCTGGTGGTGGAGCTCATCGGCGGCTACGAGCCGGCGCGCAGCTTCGTGGTGGAGGCGCTGTCGCGCGGCAAGCACGTGGTCACGGCCAACAAGGCGCTGATCGCCAAGCACGGCGAGGAGCTGTTCCCGCTGGCGACGGCGAACGACGCGGCGCTGGGCTTCGAAGCGGCGGTCGGCGGCGGCATCCCGTGCCTGAAGGCGCTGCGCGAGGGGCTGGCGGCCAACGCCATCACCAGCGTGCATGGCATCCTGAACGGCACCTGCAACTTCATCCTCACCAAGATGGAGCGCGAGGGCGCGGACTATGCCGGGGTGCTGCGCGAGGCGCAGGAGCTGGGCTACGCCGAGGCCGATCCGACCTTCGATGTCGAGGGCATCGACACCGCCCACAAGCTGGCCATCCTGGCGGCGATGGCCTGGGGCGCGAAGATCCGCTTCGAGGACGTCTATACCGAGGGCATCAGCCACATCACGGCGGCGGACATCGCCGCCGCGGCCGAGCTGGGCTACCGCATCAAGCTCCTGGGCATCGCCAAGCCGCATGGCGCGCCCGCCGGCCCGGAGGCCATCGAGATGCGCGTGCATCCGACGCTGACGCCGGTGGACGCGCAGATCGCGCAGGTGTCGGATTCCTACAACGCGGTGATGATTTCCGGCGATTTCGTCGAGCACACGATGTATTTCGGGCGCGGCGCGGGCGAGCGTCCCACGGCCAGCGCCGTGGTGGCGGACATCATGGACATCGCCCGCGTCTGCGCCGCCGGCGGGGATGCGGTGGAGCAGTTGCCGCCGCCGATGGGCTTCACGGCCGAAGCCCGGCGCGAGATTCCGACGCTGCCGATGGCCGACGTCGTCTGCGAATACTACCTGCGCCTGATGGTGCGCGACGAGCCGGGCGTGATCGCCGCCGTCACCTCCATCCTGGCCGACCACCGCATCAGCCTCGAGGCCGTGGTGCAGAAGGAACGCAGCGCGGCGCGCTCGGTGCCGGTGGTGATGCTCACGCACGAAACGCGCGAGGGGAACCTGCAAGCGGCCATCAGCCGCATCACCAGCCTGCCCTCGGTGGAGGACGGCGTGCTGATTCTGCGCAAGGAAACCTTTGGAGCCTGAGATGCCGCGATACGAGGGAATCATCAACCGCTACCGCGCCTTCCTGCCGATCGGCGAGGATGACGCGGTGATCACGCTGTACGAGGGCGCCACGCCCCTGCATGAGTCGCTGAACCTGAAGAACGCCATCAACCCGGCCCTGAACCTCTACCTGAAGTTCGAGGGGCTGAACCCGACCGGCTCGTTCAAGGATCGCGGCATGACGATGGCCGTCACCCAGGCCTACAACGCCGGCAGCCGCAAGGTGATCTGCGCCTCCACCGGAAACACCTCGGCCTCGGCCGCCGCCTATGCCGCCAATTGCGGCATGGAAGCCTTCGTGCTGATTCCCGACGGCAAGATCGCGCTGGGCAAGCTTTCGCAGGCCATCCGCTACGGCGCGAAGGTGATCCAGATTCGCGGCAACTTCGACGACGCGCTGGAACTGGTGCGCTCGATCTCGGCCGACGGCTCCATCACGCTGGTGAACTCGGTCAATCCCTATCGTCTCCAGGGCCAGAAGACGGCGGCCTTCGAGATCGTGGACGAGCTGGGCTTCGCGCCGGATTTCCACGCGCTGCCCGTGGGCAACGCCGGCAACATCACCGCCTACTGGATGGGCTACAAGGAATACGCGGACAAGCGCATCGCCGCGAGCCTGCCCGGGATGCTGGGTTTCCAGGCTGCGGGCGCCGCGCCCATCGTGAACGGCGCGCCGGTGGAGAACCCGGAAACCGTCGCCACCGCCATCCGCATCGGCAAGCCGGCCTCGTGGAAGCAGGCGGAGGCCGCGCGCGACGAGTCCGGCGGCGTCATCGAGGCCGTGACCGACGAGGAAATCCTGGATGCCTACAACATGCTGGCGAGCCTCGAGGGCGTGTTCTGCGAGCCGGCCAGCGCCGCCTCGGTGGCCGGCGTCATCAAGCTGAACCGGCAAGGTTTCTTCCCCGAGGGCGCGCACGTGGTCTGCACGCTCACCGGCAACGGCCTGAAGGACCCGGACACCGCGATGCGGGACATGCCCGCGCCGGTGACGGTGGACGCCACCGAGGATGCGGTGCGGAGGGCATTGGGCCAAGGGTGATGCAAGGCCGGTCGTGGCCGGCCCGGCTGGCGTGCCTGTTGGCCTTGCCGGCGCTGGCGTCCTGCGCCGTGCATGCGCCGTATCCATTGGGCATCAAGGGAAAACACGAGGTTGGCGTGGCCGTGGCCCATGCATCCGTCAATGAGCGGAACCTGCGCCTGGAAGCCAGCGGCGGGACGGCGGCGGGGGAACAGGCGTCCCGTATCCGGGCGCTGGCGCGCATCCGCGCCGATGTGGACGCGGCCATGCGCAAGCGGCTGGAGGCCCGGTCAGGCGTCCGTCTCGTCGCGCTAACGCCCGCCCGCGCATCCGATGCCATGCTCCGGCGCGCGAGGATGCGCGGCGCCGACTTGCTGCTGGCGGTCAACGTGGCTGGATACGGCGCGATCCCGCGCAAGTGGGTGTGGTTGATGGCGGGGTCGGGCGTTGTCGAAGGGACGGCGCAGGGGGTGGCGGCTGCGGGCGTCAGCGGACATCCGGCCGTGGGTCTGGCCGTGGCCGCAGAAGAACTATTGCAGGAGAGCCTGACCTGGCTGGGCGGCGCCTGGTTCTGGAACCGCTATCTCGCGCCCGTGGCGCTGGAGGGAAGGATGTGGCGTGTCCGGGATGGTCGGCTGGTCTGGCATGAAATCCAGTTTGCCGACAGCAGCAAGTGGACGAACATTCTGCTGCATCGGAAGCGGCCGCCACGCGCCGCGCGGCTGAAATCGTCGCTGGCGACGGCGGAGAAACGGTTGCTCGACGATCTGGACAGGTATCTGGAATTCCAGGTGCTGCATCCGGGCAAGAGCCGCATCTGATGGATCGGATGCTGATCGTCGTCAACGGCCTGGCGCGGACGGAAGCGGGACTTTCGCCGCACCCGGAACTCGATTTCCTGCAATCGCAACTCACAAGCCGTCGCCGGCGCTGGTTCGCCTGCGCGGAACGCACGGCCGTGGGCTGGTGCGCGGCGCTGGCCGGAGCCGCGTCGGCGGCCTGGCTGGCGCGGCAGGCAGGGGTGGACGCCCCCGAGGCGCGGCAGCTCTGGGTGGCCTCGCCGTGGTCGGGGCAGGTGGGGCGCGATTCCGTGCATGTGATGCCGGACGGCATGCTGGAGTGGACGGCGCGCGACGCGGACTGGCTGTGCGCGACGTTGAAC
>JALVTX010000003.1 GCA_027035825.1 Mariprofundaceae bacterium | reverse complement strand
TGTACATCACCATCAACGACGTGGTCATCAACAAGGGGCAGCCGGACGAGCACCGCCGGCCCTTCGAGATCTTCATCAACTCGAAGAACATGGAGCACTTCATGTGGATCGTGGCGCTCACGCGCGTGATTTCGGCCATCTTCCGCAAGGGCGGCGATGTCACCTTCCTGGTGGAGGAGCTCAAGGCCGTGTTCGACCCCCGGGGCGGCTACTACAAGAAGGGCGGCAAGTACATGCCCTCCATCGTGGCCGAGATCGGCGAGGTGATCCAGCAGCACCTGATCTCCATCGGCATGATGGAGGGGCAGCTCTCCACGCCGGAACTGGAGGCCAAGCGCCGCGAGGCCAAGGAGAAGCTGGGCGAGGAAGCCGCCGCCAAGGGCGCGCAGTGCGGCAAGTGCGGCGCCATGGCCGTGGTGCGGCTGGACAACTGCAACACCTGCTTGGAGTGCGGCGATTCGAAGTGCGGTTGAATTCCTCGTGCAACATTAATGCGAGCAACCCAAAACTGCACCAAGTGCACGATACAGTCATTATATCCAAGAAATGTTCTTGCACGCGCCTGCCAAACTGGAACAGTCAAATTGGCCGCGCCATAGCGATTAATGTTACTGAAGAATTCGGATGCGGGTATCGGTAGAAATGAAAAAACGGAACATCTATAAACATACCATCGACCTGAAGAGGGTCACTATAAAAAACGCACCTCGTCAACAATTTGCCAAAACATTGATGGACCTTCCTTACCTCGGCTACGAAGTGGAAGACATTTCCGATGGCAGAAAAATAGTCATCGCCAAGCCCGGCGGAAAACAAATTTATGGCCGCATGAAAAAAGAGGATTTTTTTGTTTTTATATATAATCCTGAAGATGACACCCTCTGGCAAATCACTCACAATCAAATTTACAAGGACATTGAGGGAAAAAGCGAGCATAATATTGACGCTGCGATCGCGATTCTGGAAATGCTAGAGCGGGTCTACAATGGAGAGGAACCCAACAGCGTGCTTTCTGACAGACCTAATATGCCCTCACTGCCGGGAGAAAGCCCAGAGGTCTTACTTAAAGCCTATAAGTGGATATGGGGGCAAGAAGATGTAAACTATCCCGAAGGAAAAGGACGAGATTATTCGTGGGAAGGATGGACCAAGAAAAACGATACCTGGACAAGAACAGGCGAAGGATTAAAAGACCTTCTAAAGAAGCTAAAGGAAAAGGCTGTTGGTGACTCCTATTTATAAGGCTCCTGGTGTTCGGCTATTCAATGGCGATTGTATTTCTGTGATGAATCAATTGCCTAGCGAAAGTATAGATTTGATTTATGCCGATCCCCCCTACAACCTGTCAAACGACGGGTTCACTTGTCATGCCGGAAGGCGCGTAAGCGTCAACAAGGGAAAATGGGACAAAAGCCAGGGAATCGAAAAAGATTTTGAATTCCATTACCGCTGGATCGAGGCGTGCGCGCGCGTCCTCAAGCCGCATGGTACTCTTTGGATATCGGGAACGTATCACTCGATTTACGCCTGCGGATTCGCGTTGCAACAACAGGGCTGGCATATCCTCAACGACATCTGCTGGTACAAGCCCAATGCGGCGCCAAACCTCGCCTGCCGCATGTTTGCCGCCAGTCATGAAACCCTGCTATGGGCGAAAAAGGACAAGAAGGCCAAGCACACCTTCAACTACGATCTGATGAAAAATGGAGACTGGCCCGGCGATTTCATCAAGAAACCCAACAGGCAAATGCGGAGCGTATGGGCAATCAACACGCCGCGGAACGGCGAAAAGCGATACGGAAAACACCCCACCCAGAAGCCGGAGGCATTGCTGGAACGCATCATCCTTGGATGCAGCAATGAAGGCGATATCGTGCTCGACCCCTTCTGCGGCAGCGCCACGACCGGCGTGGCGGCTTTGAGACACGGCAGAAAGTTCGTTGGCATTGACTCCGAGAAGGAATACCTCGACAAATACGCCATCCCGAGAATCGAGAACGAACTGACCAGGCAAAACCAGCCCGCGCTGATGGCCTGCGAAGGAACCGGCACTTATGGCCTCCTCCCCATGGAGGGCTGATTGAAGAGGGGCGGCATTGGAGGAGGCAATACACAGACCGGCCTGCGTTTCGAGGGCAAGGTTGATTTGCTGACATTCCTTTCGACATGCGACGGATATGCAGTAGAAGGAAATGTTATCTACTTCCAGGGGAAAGAGGTTGCGCGCTCATTTCGCAAGCATGCGCTATATCGGTGGCTGAACGAGCAGGGCATAGACTGGCGACAGCACTTGTCCAAGAAGCTTCTGCCCGATGATGCGATTTACGTCCTTCGCAACAACACGATGTTCATTATCGAGGTCAAATATCAGGAGGTCGAGGGTTCGGTTGACGAAAAGCTTCAGACTTGCGACTTCAAGCGCAAGCAATACCTGAAGCTGCTCTCGCCGCTCAATATGGAGGTCGAATACATCTACGTCCTGAACGACTGGTTCCGCCAGCCCAAATACAAGGATGTTCTGGACTACATCATCTCCGTGAACTGCAAATACTATTTCAACTATCTCCCGCTGGAGAAAATCGGCCTTCCGCTCCCCTCGGCGCCCCGTACGGAGCAATAGGAGGTTGAACGATGCGAAAAACGCAAACGCTTTGGATTGCCGTGAAGACCTGGCGCGGGACCCCGGATGAGGTGAAAGGCTTCCGGAACCGAGCCGAGGCCGAGAAGCAGGAACAAGCCTGGAGGGAAGTCATCAATCCCGATTATGACGCGACGGCGGTCATCCCCCTCGTTCTGGAGGATTGACGGCCTCTGGCCGGCGTCGGCCGGCATTGTCCCCATCGTGCATCTCTCACATCCGGCGCTATAGTTCCGCCCCCATTGTTCAGGAGGCGGCATGAGCGGCACGCTGAAACTCAAACGCGGCGAGGAGCGCCGGCTCAAGGCCGGGCATCTCTGGATCTACGCCGACGAAGTGGCGCGGCTGGACGTGGACGCGCCCGGTGGGCTCGTGCGCGTGCTGGACGACCGGGGCCACGCCATCGGCGCAGCCTACGCCAACCCGAACAGCAAGATCGTGGCGCGCATGCTGGCGCGCAAGCCGCTGGACGAGCTCACGCCCCGCTGGTGGCGCGAGCGCATCGGCGCGGCGCTGGCGCGGCGGCAGCGCCTCTTCCCCACCCCGCATTACCGGCTCGTGCATGGCGACGGCGACCGCCTGCCCGGCCTGATCGTGGATCGTTTCGGCGACGACGTGGTGATCCAGGCCCACACCGCCGGCATCGAGCGCGAGCTGGCGAACGTCATCGAGGCCGTGGACGGCCTGCTTTCGCCCGCCAACATCTACGTCAACAACAAGGCCTCCTCCCGCAAGCTGGAAGGTCTGCCGCTGGAAACCCGCATCGCCAGGGGCGACGGCGACGGCGAAATCGTCGCCGACGAGGGCGGCTTGCGCATGCTCGGCCACGCGCTGGAAGGCCAGAAGACCGGCTATTTCTACGACCAGCGGCCAAACCGCGCCTGGATCGGCGCGCACTGCCGCGAGGCCCGCGTGCTGGAGCTGTTTTCCTACGTGGGCGCGTTCGCGGCGCGGGCGCTGGCCGGCGGCGCGGCCTCCGTCACCAGCGTGGACGCCTCCGCAAGAGCCCTGGACTACGCGCGGCGGAACATGGAGGCCAACGGCCTGGCCGAACGCTGGCAATGCGTGGAGGCCGACGTGATGGAATGGCTGCCGCGGGCCATCGCCGAGCGACAGCGCCATGACGTGGTCATTTGCGATCCGCCGGCCTTCGTCAAGTCCCGCGCGCGGCTGAAACAGGGCCTGCGCGGCTACCAGAAACTGGCGCGGCTGGCCGCGGGCGTCACCGCGCCGGGCGGCATGCTGGCGCTGGCCTCCTGCTCGGGCCTGGTCAGCGAGGACGACTTCCGCAAGGCCTGCCTGCGGGGCGTGCGCGAGGCCGGGCGCGCGGGCCAGATCGTGCACGTGGGCTGCGCCGGGGCCGACCACCCGTGGCTGCCGGCGATGCCCGAAACGCGCTACCTGAAGTTCCATGTCTGGATGCTGGACTAGCCCGGATTTTTCATGTGACCATGCGTTGGTTTCCAAACAACAGGCCAGCACGAAAGGATTCTATCGGCATGAAACGACTGTTGTGGCATGGCACGCCGCATTTCGCGGCGCCTGACTTGTCCGCGCCAGCCATCCGCGATCACATGAAAAATCCGGGCATGGCCCCCGTGACAATCCTCACTGCCGACGGGCCAGCGCCGGCCGATAGACTCGCCCCATGCCGCTGATCCTGCACCTGACCGACATGCACCTGCACGCCGACGCGGCGGGCAGGCTCAAGGGCATCCCCACGCTGGCCAGCTTCCGCGCCGTCAAGAGCCTGGCCTGGCGGCGGCATCCGGCGCCCGATGCGCTGATTCTGGGCGGCGATCTCGCGCAGGATGAACTGGGGCCCACCTACCGGCTGCTGGCCGATGACATCACGGGCTGGTGCGACGCGGTGCGCGTCACCCCCGGCAACCACTGCAACCTGCCCGTGCTGGAGCGCACGCTGCTGCCGGCGCTGGACATGCCGCCGATGCGCGCCTCGGAGCTGCGGCTGGAGAACTGGCTCGTCATCCCGCTGAACTCGCACGATCCCGACGCCTCGCCGGGCGGGCGGCTGGGCGGGGACGAACTGGCCCGGCTGGAGCGCCTGCTGGCCGAAACCGACGCCGACCATGCGCTGATCGCGCTGCACCACCATCCCGCCCCCATCGGCAGCCCCTGGATGGACGCGATGATGCTGGAGGACGCGGACGACTTCTGGCGCGCCATCGAAGCCTCGGGCAAGGCGCACGCCGTGCTCTTCGGCCACGTGCACCAGAAGCTGGACACGATGCGCGGCGACGTGCGGCTGCTGGCCACGCCCTCCACCTGCGTCCAGTTCAAGCCGCAAACGGAAACCTTCGCGCTGGACGAGGCCAGCCCCGGCTACCGCTGGCTTCGCCTCGCGCCGGACGGCGGCATCGAGACCGGCGTGGAGCGCGTCGCAGGCTTCCTCCCGCCCGACCCCGACGACACCAGCTTCTATTGACCACGCGCCTGAACCCGCGAGTCCGGACGCTCCCGAACAGACCAACCTCCGCCATGTCGTGAAAAATGCCGGCCGCGCGGGTAGCGTGCGGCCATGAGAAAATCCTGCAAGGAACCATGCCGGCCATGATGCTCTCCCTCATCTGGGCCCAGGACGAGCGCGGACTCATCGGCGCGGACGGCCGCCTGCCGTGGCGGCTGCCGGCGGACATGGCCTGGTTCCGCCGCCATACGCTGGGCAAGCCGGTGCTGATGGGCCGCAAGACGTTCGAGTCCATCGGCCGCCCCCTGCCGGACAGAATAAACATTGTTCTAACGCGCAGCCGGCAGGCCATCGAGGGTTGCCGCGTCGCCCGCTCCCTGGACGAAGCCCTGAGCGTGGCGCGCCTGCTGGCCGGCGATTCGGGAGAGCTGATGGTGATGGGCGGCGCGCAGATCTACCGCCTGGCGCTGCCCCGCGCAGGGCGGCTCTACATGACGCTCGTGCATGGCGTCTTTGAAGGGGATGCGTTCTTCCCGCCGTGGGAGCCGGCCGGGTGGCGGGAAACGCTGCGCGAGGAGCACGCCGCTGACGAGCGCAACCCGCACGCCTGCACCTTCCGCATCCTTGAGCGGGCCGACGAACGCCTTGGCGAACGCATGGGCGACCGCGCCGGGCGCGGCGCTTCCATCGCCTGATGCGACGGCTACGCTTGCAGTCATGAAGATCCTGCGCACCTGGGATGGCGCGGCCGCCGCCAGCGAACTGCACGGCGGCACCGTCACCATCGGCAATTTCGACGGCGTGCACATGGGGCACTTGCAGGTGCTGGCCGAGACGCGCGGCCACGCCATGACCGTCGGCGGCCCGGCCATCGCCGTCACCTTCGAGCCGCACCCGCGCGCGGTGCTGTATCCCGCCGAGGAGCCGCGCCGCCTGTGCCACCTGCACGAGCGGCTGGCGGGGCTGGCCAATGCCGGCATGGACGGCGCCCTGCTGCTGCATTTCACCCGCGAGCTGGCGGCGTGGCCGGCCGAGGCCTTCGTGCGCCGGCTGCACGCCAGCCTCAAATTCCGCCACATTCACGCCGGCTACGACTTCGCCTTCGGCCACGGCCGCGAGGGAGACGCCGAGTTGCTGCGGCGGCTGGGCGAGGAGCTGGGATTCACGGTGACGGTGGCGGAAGCCTTCATGATGCACGGCGCGGTTGTCTCCTCCAGCCGCATTCGCTCGGCCATCGAGGCCGCCGATTTCGCGCTGGCCGCGGAGCTGCTCGGCCGGCCCTACGCCATCTCCGGCCATGTCGGCAAGGGCGACGCGCGCGGCCGCAAGCTGGGCTTCCCCACCGCCAACCTGAACGTGAAAAAGCTCGCGCACCCGCCCATCGGCATCTACGCTGTCTGGGCCGAATACGGCGGGGAGCGGCATCCGGCGGCCGCCTATTTCGGCTACCGGCCCACCTTCGCCGGCCGTACGCTGATGCTCGAAACGCACGTGCTGGACGACAACCCCGACCTCTACAAGCGCCGGCTACGCGTCGAGTTCGTGCAGCGCATCCGCGAGGATCGCGCCTTCACCGGCCCGGAAGACCTGGCCCGCCAGATCGCCAGGGATTGCGATGCGGCCAGGCGGATACTTGGACGCGGATGAACGCGGATGGCCACGGAATCGTTCAAGTTCAACGATCTGACCGAAACCATCATTCGCGCCGCGTTCACCGTGCACAACGCGTTGGGTCCGGGCTTTCTTGAGAAGGTGTATGAAAATGCGCTGGGCATTGAGCTCCGGAAGGCGGGGCTGAACGTCGTCCAGCAAATGCCGCTGAAGGTGCGCTATGCGGGCGAGATCGTCGGCGAATACTTCGCGGACATGGTCGTGAACGGCAAAGTCCTGCTGGAATTGAAGGCCGTATCGCATATCCTGCCGGCCCACGAAGTGCAACTGGTCAACTATCTGAAGGCCACGGGCCTGGAAGTCGGCCTGTTGATCAATTTCGCGGGCGAACGGGTGGAAATCCGCCGCAGGATACAAAGCAGGAAACGTGGCTGATGCAGGCCGGCCAGCCGGCATCCGCGTTCATCCGCGTCAACGAATGAGGTGTGCGTCTTGAGCGATACGTTTGATTACAAGTCCACCGTCTTCCTGCCGAAGACCGATTTCCCGATGCGCGGCAACCTGCCGGCCAACGAGCCCAGGCGGCTGGAAGCCTGGGAGGCGATGCGCCTGCACGACAAGCTGCGCCAGGCCAGGGCGGGCGCGCCCCGCTTCATCCTGCACGACGGCCCGCCGTACGCGAACGGCAACATCCACATCGGCCACGCGGTGAACAAGGTGCTCAAGGACATCGTCGTGCGCTCGCGCTCGATGATGGGGTTTGACGCCCCGTTCGTGCCCGGCTGGGACTGCCACGGCCTGCCCATCGAACTGAAGGTCGAGGAGCGGTTCAAGAAGCAGAAGCGGGACAAGGACGGCATTTCACCGGACGAGTTCCGCAAGGCCTGCCGCGCATACGCCCGCACGCAGATCGACATCCAGCGCGAGGAGTTCCGGCGCTTGGGCGTGATGGGGGACTGGGAGCATCCCTACATCACGATGGATTACGCCTTCGAGGCGGACACGGTGCGCGAGATCGGCCGCTTCCTGGAAAACGGCGGCCTCTACAAGGGCGCGAAGCCCGTGCACTGGTGCGTCTCCTGCGCCACGGCGCTGGCCGAGGCCGAGGTGGAATACGAGGATCACGAATCGCATTCCATCTACGTGAAGTTCCCCGTCGGCGAGGACTTGCGCGACATTGACCCGGCGCTGACCGGCGCGGTTTCCATCGTCATCTGGACGACGACGCCGTGGACGATCCCGGCGAATCTCGCCATCGCCGTGGGGCCGGACATCGAGTACGCGGCGGTGCGCATCGCGGACGCCGGCGACTGCGACAACCTCGAAGCCGGCGAGATCCTGATTCTCGCCGAGGAACTGCGCGAGGCCACGCTGGCCGAACTGGGCGCCACGGGCGAGGTGCTGGCGCGCTTCCCGGGCGCCCGGCTGGAGCATCGCCGGTTCCGCCATCCGTATCTCGACCAGGACGCGCCCGTGCTGGTGGGCGAGCACGTGACGCTGGAGGCCGGCACCGGCGCCGTACACACCGCGCCCGGTCACGGCCAGGAGGACTACGAGGTGGGCCGCCGCTACGGCCTGCCGGCCTTCAACCCGGTGGACGATCGCGGCGTGTTCGCGCCCGGCACGCCGGTGGTCGAGGGGCGGCACGTGTTCCAGGCCAACGACGTGGTCATCGAGCACCTGGCGCGCGTGGGCGCGCTGCTGCGCCACGGCGCGGTGCGCCACAGCTACCCGCATTGCTGGCGCTGCCACAAGCCGCTGATCTTCCGCGCCACGCCGCAGTGGTTCATCTCGATGGAGGCGAACGATCTGCGCGCCCGGGCGCTGGCGGCCATCGGCGAGGTGCAATGGACGCCGGCCTGGGGCGAAAACCGCATCCGCGCCATGGTGGAAAGCCGGCCGGACTGGTGCGTCTCCCGCCAGCGCAACTGGGGCGTGCCCATCACCGTCTTCACCTGCGCCGCCTGCGGCTCGCACGCGGTCACCACGCCCGAGGTCATCGAGCACGTGGCCAAAGCCGTGGAGCAAGGCGGCGCGGACGTCTGGTTCTCCCAGCCCGTCTCGGCCTTCCTGCCGGAAGACGCGCGCTGCCCCGACTGCGGCGGCGAGCAGTTCGAGCGCGAGACGGACATCCTCGACGTCTGGTTCGATTCCGGCTCCACGCACGCCTGCGTGCTGGAGCGGCGCGAGGAGCTGGGCAGCCCAGCCGACCTCTATCTGGAGGGCTCCGACCAGCATCGCGGCTGGTTCCAGTCCTCGCTGCTCGAATCGGTCGGCACCCGCGGCCGCGCGCCCTACCGCGGCGTGCTCACGCACGGCTTCGTCGTGGACGAGAAGGGCAACAAGATGTCCAAGTCACGCGGCAACGTGGTGGCGCCGCAGAAGGTCATCCGGCAATACGGCGCGGACATCCTGCGCCTGTGGATCGCGGCTTCGGACTACTCGGCGGACATCCGCATCTCGGATGCGATCCTGAAGCAACTGGCTGAGTCCTACCGCCGCATCCGCAACACCATCCGCTTCCTGCTCGGCAGCCTGGACGGCTTCGATCCCGTACGCGACGCCGTGCCGCTCGCCGCGCGGCGGCCGCTCGACCAATGGGCCATGCACCGTCTGGCGCGGCTGTCCGCCATCGCCCGCGAGTCCTACGAGAGCTACCAGTTCCACCGCATCCACCAGGAAGCGCACCATTTCTGCGCCGTGGACATGGGCGGCTTCTACCTCGACGTGCTCAAGGATCGCCTCTACTGCGACGCGCCAGACTCCGAGCGCCGCCGTTCCGCCCGGGCCACGCTGTACGACATCGCACACGCGCTGCTGCGGCTCATCGCGCCCATCCTGCCGTTCACGGCCGAGGAGGCCTGGACGCACCTGCCGGGAGCCGAGGGCGAATCCATCCACCTGCAAACCTTCGTGGACGTGCCGGATTGCCCCGTGGACGAAGCGGCCTGGGCGCGCTTCTTCGAGCTGCGCGAGCAGGTGAACACGGCGCTGGATCAGGGCCGGAAAGACAAGATCATCGGCTCCTCGCTGGCCGCGCGCGTGATCGTGCCGGCGCTGCCGCAAGGCTTCGCGGAAGCCGTGGACGAGCCGTGGGAGCAGCTGTTCATCGTCGCCCGCGTGGAGGAAGGGAAGGAACTGGCCGTTCAGCCGGCCGAGGGCGTCAAGTGCCCGCGCTGCTGGAACGTCGGCGAACCCGCGGCGCCCGGCCACGAAGCGCACGCCGAACTCTGCCCGCGCTGCTTCGCCGTGGTGACCGCTTGAGGCGCACCCAGGCGCAAGTCGCGCTGTTCGCGCTGCTGCTCGCGGCCGACCAGCTGAAGCGATAGGAGAGGAAAAGCCGATGCCGCGCATCGCGCTGCCGGGATATCCCACCGCAAGGAACCTCCCCGGCCTGCTGGCGGCAGCCAGACGCATGATGCAGGCTTCTTGCGAACTCACATGCGATGGCGACAACCTCAAGTTTATCGATCCGTGCGGCCTTGCCGTATTCAGTTGCGTGGCGGAACGCCTGATGGCATGCGACATTCCCGTGCTCCTGGTCAATTTTCCCGACGAACTCCTGTCCTATATTTCCCGCATGGATGCTCTCGGCAACCTGCTGGACACAAAAACCGAACTGGGGGCCAGGCGCGACAGGCATGATGCCCTGCTTGAAGTCAGCAAGGTTTCATCGGGCCAGGAATCGGATGAAATCGCCCGTATGCTGACCGGGTCGCTGATCGGGGGCATGAGCGACATTCCCGAAGATGAAGAACCCGATGCAATGACGTGCATGACTCGCCGGGACGCATTGGAAGAGCCGCTGGCTTACATCTTCACGGAACTTCTGGACAACGTATTTCAGCACGGCGGCAAGCATGGATTTGAGCCATCCGCCTGGGTCTGCGCGCAATATTATCCAACAAGCGATCTGGTGCGATTTGTCATCGTGGACGACGGATGCGGCTTTCTTGCCTCCCTGGGCGAACACCCGGATTTGCCCGAGAAATCGGATGCCGCCGCCATCCGGCTGGCTCTCAAGGAAAAGGTGAGCGGAAATCCCACCTTGCTGATGAGAGGGTCTGAACACTCGGCTAACCAGGGCATTGGCCTCACCGTGGTGTCCCGCATTGTCAGCATGAGTCGCGGCCGAATGTGGATCGCCAGCGGAGATGCGGCCTTGGAGCTGGGCAGGCAAACGGTTCCGACGGATGGCTGGCAAAGCAGCATCCTCGCCGCTGAACTTCCTCGCGGGCGGTTGATGAAGATTCGCATCCATCAGGTGATCGAGACGCTGGACGCGCCGGCCATCGCCCCCAAACTAGACTTTTCCTGATCCGCCAAACTATGATAGCCCCATGGAACGAAAATTGAGGCTTGGAGATCCGGCACGGCCGCGCGCCTTCCATGGCGGCCGCGCTTCCGGGCAGATGCTGCGCATGGAACTGGAGGAAGCGCTTCAGTCCGCCGATCGCGTGATCCTGGATTTTTCTGGCGTCGGCATCGTGACCCAGTCGTTCATCGACGAACTCATCGGCGTGCTGATTCTGGAGCAGGGCCCACGGATTCTTCAGCGTCTGTCCTTCAAGGGCTGCAATGAGGATGTGCGCGCCGTCATCCGTTTCGTGGCCTCCAGCCGTTCGGCGGACCACGCTGCCAGCGCTCAAGCAACCCTGCACTGAAACCTCCTTCATCCCCCGGATTACAAGGCCTGACATGGCCCCATTGGCAGGATGAAGAAGCGGCCGCGTGCATGGCTGGAAACGGGGCTTTCGGAGGACGAATGAAGCGAACGAGCTATCAAATCAAGGTGACGCTGACGGGCGTTGAGCCGCCGATCTGGCGGCGTCTGATCGTGCCGGCTGATTGCACCATGGAAGCCTTGCACTGCGCCATCCAGACAACCATGGGCTGGGAAAATTATCACCTCTACGCCTTCGAGACGCGCAAGGGCCGCAGGGTGCTCCGGCGCGTGGAAATTCCCGATCCGGACGAGATGTGGGATCCTTCCTGGAGCATTGGACCGAAGCCGGAGGACTCGGCCCGCGTGCGCCTGGCCGACTTCGCCAGCCCTGGTGATGCGTTCGCCTACATTTATGATTTTGGCGACAACTGGGAGCACGACATCCGCGTTGAACAGGCCATGGAGCGCGATGGTGCGGCCGCCAACCAAGTCGAATGTCTGGATGGCGCGCGCGCCTGTCCGCCCGAGGATATCGGAGGCGCCTTCGTGTATGCCGCCGTGCTGGAAGGCCTGGCCATGGCCGAGGATGAGCGCGATGAAATGGTGCGCGAAAAACTGGACTGGATGGGCCATGACTGGAATGCCGAAGCCTTTGATCGATCTCGCGTGAACCGGGCGCTGCGCCGTTGGAAGCCAAACATGCGAGGTCGCATGTACGAAGGCGTTAGCGGATAAGATGAGCTGGAACGCGAAAGAACGGAGCGCCAGATCAGGCTGTCTCGCGAAAAAAACGCGCGTGGGGCGCGATGCTCCCCGCCGCCGGCTGCACTGAGGCGGCCGTGATGAAGCGCACCCGGGCGCAAGTCGCGCTGTTCGCGCTGCTGCTCGCGGCCGACCAGGCCGCCAAGTGGTGGATCGAGCAGCAATCGCCGTGGTTCCACGTCACGGTCGTGGGCGGTTTCTTCGACATCGTCCGCGCTCACAACTTCGGCGTCGCCTTCTCGATGTTCGCCCACTGGACGCATGCCTGGCGCACCGGGCTGCTGCTGGGGCTGACCATCGGCATCACCATCGGCGTGCTTGCCTGGTGGTGGCGCGAGCGGCGGCTGGCGGGGCCGACGTCCTGGCTGCTGACGCTGATCCTGGCCGGCGCCGCCGGCAACATCCTCGACCGCGCGCGGCTGGGCTACGTGGTGGACTTCATCGACTGGCACGCGCGGCTGAACGGCCGGGACTGGCACTGGCCGGCCTTCAACCTGGCCGACAGCTACATCACCGTCGCCGTGCTGGGCCTGCTGCTCGTGGGACTGAGGAAATAGGGAGGCCGCGCCCACGGCGCGCCAGGTCGCGTTGTGCTATTCTTTCTTGCATGCGCATCCTTCTTCTGCTGGCCCTGATGCTTGCGCCGCTGGCTCACCCCGCCGCGGCGACGGGACCGACCTCGGCAAGACCACTGGTGCTGCAACTGGACATCGACGGCCCCATCGGCCCCGCCGTGGCCGGCTACGTGACGCGGGGACTGGACGCGGCGCGGCAGCGGCGGGCGCAACTGGTCATCCTGCGCATGGACACGCCGGGCGGGCTGGATGCCTCCATGCGCGCCATCATCCGCGCCATCCTCGCCTCGCCCGTGCCGGTCGCGGCCTTCGTGGCGCCGCCCGGGGCCCGCGCCGCCAGCGCCGGCACCTACATCCTGCAAGCCAGCCACATCGCCGCCATGGCGCCGGGCACCAACCTGGGAGCGGCCACCCCGGTTCAGATCGGCGGCCCGGGCCATGCCTCCCCGCCCGCTGGCGGCAAGAAGACGTCCAAGCCGGGCGGGAGCCCCATGCAGCACAAGATCGTCAATGACGCCGCCGCCTACATCCGCGGCCTGGCCAGCATGCGCGGCCGCAACGCCAAGTGGGCGGAACGGGCCGTGCGCGAGGCGGCCTCGCTCAGCGCCGGCGAGGCGCTCAAGCTGCACGTGGTGGATCTGCTGGCCCGCGACGCAACGGAGCTGCTCGGCAAGCTGGACGGCATGACGGTGACCACCGCCGGCGGCAAGCGCATGCTGCACCTGCAAGGCGCGGCGGTGCGGGCCTTCGCTCCGAACTGGCGCGAGCGGTTGCTCGCCGTCATCACCGATCCCAACATCGCCTACATCCTGATGCTGCTCGGCATCTACGGCCTCTTCTTCGAGCTGGCCAATCCGGGATTCGTGCTGCCCGGCGTCATCGGCGGCATCTGCCTGCTCCTGGCTCTGTTCGCCTTCCAGGCCCTGCCGGTCAGCATCGCCGGGCTGGCGCTGCTCTTGCTCGGCATCGCCTTCATGGTCGCGGAGGCCTTCGTGCCCAGCTTCGGCGCGCTGGGGCTGGGCGGCATCGTCGCCTTCATCGCCGGCTCCATCATGCTGATGGATACCAACGCGCCGGGGTACGCGCTATCGCTGGGGCTGATCGTCGGCGTGGCGGCCGCCTCGGCGCTGTTCCTGATCTTCGTGGTGGGCATGGCGCTGAAGGCGCGACGACGGCCCGTGGTTTCCGGCGGCGAGGACATGATCGGCAAGCGCGGCGCCGCCATCGAGGACTTCGAGCGGCAGGGCCGCATCCAGGTGCAGGGAGAAACCTGGAAGGCGCGCGCCCCGCGCCCCGTCCGCAAGGGCGAGGCCGTGCGCGTCACCGGCATGGAAGGGCTGACGCTCGTCATCGAACCCATCGAAACCAAGGAGGCATCATCATGATTCCGGTCATCATCATCGCGGCATTCGTCATCCTCGTCCTGCTCAGCTCGCTGAAGGTGCTGCGCGAATATGAGCGCGGCGTCGTCTTCCAGCTTGGCCGCTTCTGGAAGGTCAAGGGGCCGGGCCTGATCCTGGTCATTCCGGTCATCCAGCAGATGGTGCGCGTGGACTTGCGGACGCTGGTGTTCGACGTGCCCACGCAGGATGTCATCAGCCGCGACA
>JALVTX010000002.1 GCA_027035825.1 Mariprofundaceae bacterium | reverse complement strand
TACAACCACATCCGACCGCACAAGGCCTTGAACCTCCTACCGCCCGCACAGTATCTTGCCAGCCTCAATCCCAGAATGGCGGCCTGAATCCACGCCTTTGTCTCATATGTAGTGGACTAGGACAGGCCCATGAAAACCAGCGCCGGATGTGCCATTATCGCTTCGAGAGGTGCGCCGCATCACGTAAAATCGCCCAAGCATCCCTCATCATGCGGGTTCAATCACCCCCTCCACGGGAGCCGCCCATGACCGATTCCGTCCGAACCCGACTCCTGGCCATGTTGATGCTGTTGTCCGGCCTGGCCGGCATTTCCTATGAAATCCTGTATGGCCGCATCCTCGGCAACATGATTGGCGATCAGTTCGCGGTTTCCGCCTCGGTGCTGATCACCTTCCTGCTGGGCATCGGGCTGGGATCGGCCATGGCGCACCGCCTGCGCCGGTGGCTGTGGGCCATCGAAGCCGGCATCGGCGCCTATGGCGCGGCCATCGCATGGATGCAGCCGAGCGTTCAGTCGTTCGTTTACGCGGCCCAGGCGGCCATTGGCGGTCGCCTGGAGGGCGCGGTGGCCATCGGCGTGCTTGTCCTGCTTCCCCCGGCCTTCCTGATTGGCTGCTCCGTGCCGCTGTTCGCCTCCTTGCTCGACCGCGTGAGCGAGGCCTCCGGGCAGGCGCGCAAGACCTTTTCCCGCACCTACGCCATTTACAATTTCGGTGCCGCCATCACCGCCGTGCTCATCGAGTTCTGGCTGATTCGGGCGCTTGGCATCCGCGGCGGCGTGACATTGTTCGCTGCCATCAACGCCATCATCGCCGTCATCTTGTTTGTCGGATTCCGGGATGTCCACGACGCCGGGAGCGTCGCCGGTCATTCCGGGGACGGAGTCGCCTCCCCGTGGAAGACGCTGCGCCGAATGGATGCCGGGCGTCTGGCCGCGCTGACCCTCGCCAGCATGGCGTCCGCCATCTTCCAGTTGTTCATGGTCAAATACGCCGAGCTGGTGTTCGGCCCCTTCCGCGAATCCTTCGCGCTCGTTCTGGCCCTGACGCTGCTTGGCATTGCCATCGGCTCCGCGCTGGCCAGGCGCGCTGGCCTCGGCCTGGCCAGGGTCGTGGGCTGGATGCCGCCCGTCCTGGGCCTGACCCTGCTCCTCGCCAATGGCGCGATTTACGTCTATGCAGCGCTGCATGATCTCGCGGGCGGCAGCTTCCTTGCCCTGATCATGCTCAAGGCCCTGACGCTGGCGGCGCTGATGCTCCCGCCGGCCGTTCTGTTCGGCGCCACGGTGCCGGCCATGATGAACGACAACGAGGAAGTCAGCCGGCAATCCGGCGCGTTGCTGTTCGTGTCTTCTCTCGCCAATGTGGCGGGCTTTCTTCTGATGACCTTCGTGCTGCACCGCTTCCTGGACTATGGCGTGCAGCTTCTGGCGACATGCGCGCTGGCCGCCCTGGGCTGGGTCGCCGCGCGGCACTTCCGCCCCAAGCCTACGGCGGCCTCTCTCGCGGGCCTGGCCCTGCTGGCCGGCTGGCTCCACGCATATTGGGACGAAGATCTCCTGTATCTGTCCTACACCAAGTTCCATTCGCTGCACTCGTTGCGCAAGGCGAGGGCGGAGTTCAACTTCCCCGATCGCTACAAGGGCTATCAGGACGTGTTCTCCATCAACTGGATGCACGGCAAGCCGTTCTTCTTCATCAACGGCTACATCAGCATCCCCCTGAACAATCCCTCGGAGAAAATCGTCGGCGCGCTGGGCGCATTGTATTCGCCAAGACTGGACGACGCCCTGGTGCTCGGCCTGGGCAGCGGCGCCACGGCCTCGACGGTCGGCCTGTTCTTCCGCCACACGGACGTGGTGGAAATCAATCCCGTCGTGCGCGCCAATCTCTTTCGCATGCGAAAGTGGAACTACGACATCGAGTACAATCCGCGCGTGAACATCGTCGTGGACGACGGCATTCACTATCTTCGCAGCAAAAGCCGGCGTTATTCCCTGATTCTGAACACGGTCACCACCCCCCTGTATTTCAGTTCCGCCAAGCTCTACGGCAAGGAGTTTTTCGATGACGTGTCGCGCCGGCTGAAACCGGACGGCATTTACGTGACATGGATGGACTCCCGCATCGGGGACAAGGGCGCGGACATCATCCTCCGCACCCTCCGGCGGACCTTTCGCCACTGCGCCATTTTGTATGTCAAGTCGGCGTATTTCCTGCTGGTCGCCTCCAACCAGCCTGTCGGCCCTCGCCAGCAGCCCGCCATCGAGTCCAACCAGCCCTTCCGCTCGGACATGATGAAACGCTACGGCGTCATGGCCAACTGGCTCCAATATCACTACCTCACCAATCGAGCCTACGCTCTCATCGGAGATGCGAACGGCCCCGTCAATCGCGCCGACCGTCCCGTGCTGGAGTTTGAAATGGCGCGGCTTCACCATCCTTCCCTGGCGGGGTTCAAGCGGCGCTTGCGTCGCGCCTTCTCCGTCCACGAGCTTCGCGCCGCCTTTGCCCATCCGCCCGAGGGCTTTCCGGCCGATTATCTGCTGCATGCCGAGGATCGTCTGGACAACACCAGCATCGTCCGCGCATGGCGGGCGCGAATCGCCCGGCTGCCGGGATTTCCGCGCTTGCTCAACCTGGCCGAGTTGCATCGCAGACAAGCCCGCGCGCGCCTGACGGACACCGCCAATGCGTGGCACGACTACGGCTACCAGCTTATCGTCCTCCGCCGTTACGCCGAAGCGGCCAGCGCCTTCAAGCGCGTCATCAAGCTTGATCCCCGGCACAACAACGCCCATTACAACCTGGGCGTGTGTCTTGAGCATTTGAAGCAATACCGGCGCGCGCTGCAAGCCTTCCGCGATGAAAAGCGAATTGACCCGAATGACGAGGACGTGGACTACCGCATCGGTCGCCTGCATGCCCGGCTGCATGAACCCGAGCAGGCGATCCGGGCGCTGTCCGCGTACATCCGCAACAGCAAGCGCCCAACGCGAAAGGCCTTTTTATACCGCGCGCTGGCCTGGAGAGAA
This sequence comes from Mariprofundaceae bacterium, assembly GCA_027035825.1. Lineage (GTDB taxonomy): Bacteria > Pseudomonadota > Zetaproteobacteria > Mariprofundales > Mariprofundaceae > JALVTX01. Next base: position 227 of record JALVTX010000002.1, on the reverse strand, counting down.
CTGGGCCGCGACGCCGAGGCGCGGGACGATCTTATGCAAGCCTTGGGATTGGAGGCCGGTGAATCCTCCCTGGCAACAAAGCTGGGGCTGTAATCGAACGATTGTCCTGGTTCAGACAGATGTGAGACATTGAGGGCAAGAGGGAGGGCCTCCATTCTTGGGGTTGAAAGACCACGAGAGAAAGGAGGCCCTGATGCGGATTATAGGGATGCCTGGGGCGATTTGTC
>JALVTX010000001.1 GCA_027035825.1 Mariprofundaceae bacterium | reverse complement strand
GGCCTGATGGGGCTGGACGGAGGAGAATCATGAACATGCTGACGAATGCCGACATGCTGAACATGGCGCTGGATGCGCTGATGATCGCCGCCATTGGCGGGCTGTGGCTGATGTGGGCCCGGGCCTCACGCAGGCAGCGGCAGGTGGAGTCCTTGCTGCTCGGCGCCTCGGAGCAGCTGGACGCGACGCTCGCCCACTTGGAGCGCGCGATGGAACACATCCGCCGCATCGAAGCCGCCAACTCTGGTCAGGGTGACAGGAAAGCATCGCCCGAGGCTGAAAACAAGCCGGCCGGGCGCGGCTCGCGCGTCACGCCCATCCGGAGCCAGGCGCGGGAACCCGCGATGCCGCCCGCCATGCCCGAGATGGACGCCGACGACGCCGAAATGACGCCGGTGACGACGGCGTCCGCCGCCCCGCTCACCCGCGTGCTGCGCCTGCACCGCGAGGGGTTCGCGGCCGAGGAAATCGCCCGGCGCGAGGACATCGCCTTGGCCAAGGTGCGCCTGATGCTGAAGCTGCACGCGAACCAGGCCGCGGCCTGAAGCTCCCCGCCGCATCCCCCGCCGGCTGAACAGGCCCAGCTCGCATGCCGCACCCGGTCGGGCCCGTCGCACCCTCGGCCTCGGCCGGTGGCGCGGCATCGGGAACCCCCGCCCGCCTGCCCTGGCCCGAGGGAGCGCTGCTTCCCGCCACCATCGAGACCGCCAGCGGGGCGGGGAACGAGCCGGCAACGCCCGGCGCGGGGCCAAGGGACATGCAAAGAGCCATGCTTTCCCTGCCCGGCATGCGCCTCGCCGCCAACCTGCCGCCGGACGCGCGCCTCCCCGCGAGCGGGGCGGTGTGGCTGCAACTGATGGATCGGACGATGCCGGCCCGCTTCCGTTTGCTGGGCGCGGCCGAGGCGACGCGCATCCTGGGCCAAGCACTGGAGCGCCTGGCCCGAAATGCCGAAGCCGCCGGGCGCGAGCCTGCCGGGGAAGCAGGGCAGCCCGCAAACACGCTGCATTCCGAAACGCCGGGCCTGCCGCCGAGCGCGCGAACCAGCGCCGACTGGCCGCTGAACCTGGCCGGATTGCCTTGGCTTGGCCAGGCGGACGAGCGACGGATGAGCTTGCGCGACAAGGATGGCGCGGAACGCGGGATGCTGTTGCGCGAGACGGGCGACCAGGGCTTCCGGCTCCTCGGACGCCTGGACCTGCCGCATTTGGGGCCGGTGCTCTTCCGGCTGGCGGGCGGGAGCGAGGACGCCGCGAACTGGTCGCTGACGCTGCATGCTCCCGATGCGCAAGGCCGGCCCCAACTGCGGCGCGCCTTCCCCGGCTGGCTGCGCGAGCAGTCCGCCGCGCGGCCCGGTCTGCATGGCGCGCTGCTGGATGCATGGCCGGAGGATGAGGCATGGGGCGGCCTGGAGCATCGGGCGTGAACGGGAAGCGACCAACCGGGCGCAACGAGGCCCGCGAAGTGGCGGTGGCGCTGGAATATCAGCCCGACCGCGCCGGCGCGCCCCGGGTGCTGGCCGCGGGCTTTGGCGAAATCGCCCGCCGCATTCTCGAAATCGCCCGCCATGAAGGCATCCACATCCACGAGGACGACACGCTGGCGCGCCTTCTGGCCCGCGTGCCGCCGGGGAGCGAAATTCCCGAGGCGGCCTACCAGTTGGTGGCGGAACTCTTGGCCTTTCTCTACGCCACCGATGCGCGACTGGCGGAAAAAATGGCCCGGGCGCGGCGGCAAAAAATGCCGCCCGAAAGCACGCATCCCTGACATAAGGCAAGCGCGACAAGGAAACGCTGGACGCACAAGCTGGCACGCCTCTTGCGGGAAGTCCGGGAGAAAACCTGAAGCGGCAGAACGCGCACCGCGCTTGCCAGGAAAGGAGTCAGGATGCAGACAGGGTTCTTCATCGCCGGCGTGGCCGGCCAGACAGGGCAGAAGAAGATGGACGTGGTGGCCCACAACCTGGCCAACGCCACCACGCCCGGCTTCGTGGGCAGCCACCTGGCCTTCCGCACCGCGCTGACCCAAAAGCTTGCCCTGTATTCAAACCGGAACATCACGCCCGGCGCCTATGCCACCGAGGGCTCCACCTTCGTGGATCTCTCGCCGGGCGCGCCGCACTACACGGGCAATCCGCTGGATTTCGCCATCGTCGGCAACGGCTGGTTCAAGGTGCAGGTCGCGCCGGGCCAGGTGGCCTATACGCGCGCCGGCAACTTCCGGCTGGACGGAAGCGGCAATCTGTTGACGGCGGACGGCAAGCCGGTGCTGGATACGACTGATGCGCCCATCACTCTGCCGCCCGGCGACATCGCCGCCGACAACAATGGCAACCTGTACGTGAACAAGCAGCGCGTGGCGACGCTCGGCATCGTCAGGATACAGGATGCGTCAAAAGTTCAACGCATTGGCCATGCGCGCGTCTATACGCCGCAGGCCAACGTGACGCCGGCCGGCCCGGACGTGGCCGTGCATCAGGGCCAGATCACCGGCTCCAATGTCAACAGCGTGATGACGATGGTCGAGATGATGACCATCACCCGCAACAACCAGGGGCTGATGAAGCTCATCGAACAATACAACCACGTGGCCAGCCTGCTCGCCGAGCAGGTGGGGCGCGTGCAGGGATAAGGAGGATTCCGACATGATGCGATCGCTTTGGACGGCGGCCACGGGCATGACCGCCCAGGCCCTGAAGGTGGATGTCATTTCCAACAACCTGGCCAACGTCAACACCACCGGCTTCAAGCGCGCCCGCGCCAGCTTCCAGGACCTGATGTATCAGCAGGTCAAGGCCCCCGGCTCGCAGAATGGCGCGGGCAACGAGGTGCCCAGCGGCACCCAGGTGGGCCTGGGCGTGCGCACGGCGGGCGTGAGCCGCATCTTCGCCGAGGGCAGCTTCCAGCAGACGGGCAATCCGCTGGACATGGCCATCCAGGGACGCGGCTTCTTCCAGGTGCAGCTGCCCAGCGGCGAGCTTGCCTACACCCGCGCCGGCTCCTTCAGCATCAACAGCCTGGGGCAGATCGTGACCATGGACGGCTACCCCTTGCAGCCCTCCATCACCGTTCCCAACGACGCGCTCTCGGTCACCATCTCGGCCGACGGCACGGTCTCGGCCGTGCAGCCCGGCGGCATCAGCACCACGCTGGGCCAGATCCAGCTGGCCGATTTCGCCAATCCCGGCGGCCTCACGGCCATCGGCCAGAGCCTGTTCCAGGAAAGCCAGGCCAGCGGCGCGCCGATTGCCGGCACGCCGGGCGCGAACGGCATCGGGG